>JBJOIE010000047.1:0-3511 GCA_046047295.1 Actinomycetota bacterium
CAGGTTTTCGAACGCCCGCTCCTACGGGTTTCGGGAACCTGTGCCTGTGCCGTGGGGTGAATCTATATCGAACATGTGTTCGAATGATTGCGACACGCCGATGTGGCTTGTGCCGGGACGCTCCCTAGAGTTCTCCCATGTCCAAGGTCCTCGCCGCCCTTCCCGTGGGTGAACGCATCGGTATCGCTTTCTCTGGGGGCCTCGACACCTCCGTTGCCGTGGCCTGGATGCGGGCTAATGGAGCCATCCCCTGTGCTTACACCGCGAATATCGGCCAATATGACGAGCCGGATATCGAATCCGTACCCGATCGGGCGATGCAATACGGGGCCGAACTAGCACGCGTGGTGGACTGCACCACCGCGCTCGTCGAAGAGGGCCTCGCCGCCCTGGCCTGCGGCGCTTTCCATATTCGTTCGGGAGGTAAGCAGTACTTCAACACGACCCCCCTAGGCCGCGCGGTCACCGGGACTCTCTTGGTGCGTGCAATGCTCGACGACGACGTCAGCATTTGGGGCGATGGCTCGACCTATAAAGGAAATGACATCGAGCGGTTCTACCGCTACGGACTCTTGGCCAACCCCGCACTGCGTATCTACAAGCCCTGGCTCGATGAGCGTTTTGTCAGTGAACTTGGCGGTCGGGCAGAGATGAGCGCTTGGCTCAGCGATCACAACCTGCCCTATCGAGATTCACAGGAAAAGGCCTACTCCACCGACGCCAATATTTGGGGTGCTACGCATGAGGCCAAGCGCCTCGAGGAACTCGATAGTTCGCTCGAGATCGTGGATCCAATCATGGGTGTTCGATTCTGGGATCCCGCGGTGGAGATTCCCGCGGAAGATGTTGCTATCACCTTCGATCGTGGACGCCCCGTCGCAATCAACGGGAATGAATATGCAGATGCAGTCGCCCTGGTGCGCGAAGCGAATGCCATCGGTGGACGCCATGGCTTAGGGATGGCTGATCAAATTGAGAATCGGATTATTGAAGCCAAGAGTCGGGGCATCTATGAGGCACCGGGTATGGCCCTTCTCTTCATTGCCTATGAGCGTTTGGTTTCAGCGATTCACAATGAAGACACGATCGCTAATTACCATGCCGAAGGTCGTCGACTTGGGCGCTTGCTCTATGAAGGTCGGTGGCTCGATCCACAGTCTTTGATGCTCCGCGAATCACTTCAACGTTGGGTTGCCTCCGCTGTTACCGGAACGGTGACACTGCGGTTGCGTCGTGGTGACGACTATTCAATTCTCAATACCGAGGGCCCCGCTTTGAGTTACCACCCAGAGAAGCTCTCAATGGAACGCACCGCCGATGCCGCCTTCGGCCCTGGTGACCGCATTGGTCAGCTCACGATGCGCAATCTCGATATCGCCGACACCCGAACAAAGCTGGAGATGTACGCCAGCCAAGGTCAACTGACCACCGGTCACGTTGATCTTGTGGGCCATCTCAGCGCCGGCGGTGCCACGGCTATCGCGGGAACTGTCTCCGAGCACGAGGACCCGGTAGATGAAACATTGCTCGATCACGCTGCCATGGAATTCGGCTCCGACTAGTGCGACGCGATAGCGGCATCACTACGCATCCTGCGACAGCGCTGGGATGCAGCACACCCAGCGAGCACTAAGAGAGGCGCCGCGGCAACGGCACAGAGAACCGCATATGAACTAGCAAACACCACAACGCCGGCAACCACCCCACCTAAGGCCCCAGCACCATTCATCACGAGGTCTGATAGGCCTTGGACGGAGGGACGTTCATCGGGATCTGTTGCGTCGGTCACCAGAGTTGATCCAGCAATGAGGGTGCACGACCAACCGAGGCCAAGTAGGAAGAGTCCGATACCCAAGACGACAACATCGTCTGCAGCAGCAATTCCTGCCAAAAGGCAGGACACCAGCAGGATCACGATCCCGGCGAAGACCACCTGGATTCGACCAAAGCGATCCACCGCCGCCCCGACAAGCGGCGAAAAGGCGTACATACCCGCAACGTGCACGCTGATGACGAGGCCGATGAGTTGGAGCGTCACATCCACATGGGCCATGTGTACCGGGGTCATCACCATGACCATCACCATTGTGACGTGTCCGATGGCAATGACGGCGATTCCCAAGACCGCACGTGGGCGCGTACGTAAATGCTCAATCCCATCACGTAAACGTGGATGCTTCTTCAACGGATGAGTGCGCACGCGGAGTGATTCCAGATACGGGTCAGGGCGCAGGAAAATGAACAGCACGGCTGCTGCCACCACGAGCGTGAAAAGGGCAACAACATACGGCCCGCTCAGCTGCGGAAGGCCAAGCCACAGGCCAAGTTGACCGCTTACGTTGAGCAAATTCGGACCAGCGACCGCACCAATGGTCGCGGCCCACACCACAAACGAGAGTGAACGTGCACGGTGGTCCGGAGTGGCCAAGTCCGTTGCCGCATAGCGCGCCTGATAGCCCGAGGCAGACGCAACCCCCACGAAGAGACAGCCCACCAAGATCAGCCAGATATTCCACGTCATCGCACCGAGAATTACCCCGAGCGCTCCCGCGGCACCAATGGCGTATCCCGAGGCGAGGGCCGTCCGGCGCCCCTTGCTCAGGGCAATACGCGCGAGGGGCAGGGCGAAGATCGCCGCACCAAGTACGCCCGCGGTTTGGGCCAAGCCGGCATACGCCTCGGAATCAGCAATGCTTGCAGCGATGAGAGAACCAGCGGGGATAGATCCAGCAACCGCGATTCCACTGAATACCTGACTTGTAGCCAGTGTGCGCACACTCCTGCGCTGCACGGGGTTCGTTCGCGAACTCACCGGTGCAGCACTCAAGGGTTCAGGCGCTAGATCAGGGTTGGCGACCATCGTCCTACCCTAGGGATCATGAGGCCTCGGAGCCTGAACGGCCGTGCGTAAGCCTCTCACCCAGCGCGCCTTGGATCACTGAATCATCGGCCGGGAATCCCAAGCCCGTGAGCCCTTTGGTAACGAGCGCGGAGTCCTCCGACCACTCTTCATAGCGCAAGTGCGCTACCCGTTCAGGCCCAAGAACGCGGCGAAGATCTTCGGCAACCTCCGTGAGATTGGCAACGGTAGTAGCCAATACTTCCGCAGCATTCGGGTTGTCGGGCCACCAACCACTGGCTTCGGTAGAGCTTGCCGCTCGCGTGTTGATCAGCAGTCGCGCGCCTGGGAAAAAAGTGACGAGGAAGAGCAAGTGATCGAGCAACGCATCTGAGTCGGCGAAATAGCCGGTCTCGAATCGAACCTCTTTGTAGCCGATCCAGAGCGTGTCCTTCGCAGGCCGAAGGATGGTCTGCTCAACATGCGCACGCATCTCCTTACGCACAGCGTCTGCGTCCAACTTTGCTGTTCCGTACCACGGATGGTCGGGCCGCCCGGAGTGGTGTCTGTCGGCTGCGCATGCAATGGATTCGATGTATCGCTGGATGCCGCGCATGGCCAGATAGTTTTCACCCCTGATCACGGTACGCGGATGGGCGTTAATCGCTGCCT
>JBJOIE010000048.1:0-5581 GCA_046047295.1 Actinomycetota bacterium
AAAACCATCGCCGCATCATGTCTTCATCGATGGACAATCGAGGTGGCCCGGCGATGGGATCGAGAACCACCGCGGATGCATACCCACGAACGCACTGCGGCTCTGCGCCAGGTGTTGCAACCACGATGGCCGGCTGCTCCGATACTTCATGCACCATGTGCTCAGCCTCGGAATAGACGATGGGCACACCAGGAAAGGACCGTCCCAGCTCCTCAGCAGTTCGCTGAGCGCCAACTCCACGAGCGGCGATGCGTGTCGAGCCGCATTGTGCACATCGGAACTGGGTTTCAGCTCGGGAACAGATTAAGCAGCGGGCCGAATCCTGTGAACTCGAAATAGACAGCGGACCACCACATGTACATCGCCCCTGCGCGCCACAGGCAGCACAGGCAACCGCCTGCACATAGCCCCGACGGGCCACCGAAACCAGTACCGGCCCCTCTAAGACACCTTTCTTGATAACTTGCCAGGCGGTGTGCGGGATTCGAGCACGGTCGGCGGCGGGATCCTCCCGCTGATCTTCGATGCGCAGACCACGCACGGTGGGGCGCTCCTGCGGTCTCGCGCTGGGCTCGAGCGATATGGCCCAGTCATTTTCCACCCATGCCTGCGTAGCCACACTGCGACTCGGTGAGCCAACGAACAGTGAACACTCCTGCAGGTGAGATCGGAGGGCAGCAACTTCGCGCGCGTCCCAGTAGGGAGCGCGCGGGTCCGCATAGGTGTCGTTGCCGTCATCCCACATGATGATCAGTCTCAGATCGCGTACCGGCGCAAAGATTGCTGAGCGCGTACCAATCACCACCCGAGCGTGCCCGTGCAGAATAGAAAGGAAATTGCGGTATCGACGCATGGGGCTGTGCTCCGTGCTCAATACCGCTAGGCACTCGCCTGGTAGCCAGGTGGTCAATTCCTCGGTGAGTTCTTCGAGATCCTTGGCGTCTGGCACCAAGGCGATAACCCCGGTTCCCTCACCGCAGAGCGAGTACTGGATGAGCGTGCTCAACTCACGAGCCCAGGAACTTGCCGGAGCGGATGCCCATACCGCGCGCGTGACTCCACCCGACGCCAATTGGTTCAGCGCAGACTCAGCCCCCCTATAAGAGCGCCAAGCATCCGGGGGCTGGTGAGCGCCCTGTTCCGGGACGGTGCAGGGAGAAAACTCATGCGCCTCAGCCCGAGCATGCCGTGGAGGCACGGCCGAGCGAACGGTGTCCCAAAAGGTTCCCGCGTATCTCTCAGAAACGGCTTGCACTAACGCAAGGGTTTCCGGGGTCAACGTGGGTGCTGTTCCGATGACACGATCTATTGGCAACGTCTTGTCTACGAGTGCGTGATCGTCAATGGCCACCACATACGCATCAACCAAGCGCCGTGCGAAGCGCACACGCACACGGGAACCCACCTGAACGGAATCGCGAAGCGCATCCGGGATGTGGTAATCGAAGTCTCGATCAAGGTGCCGTACAGGCACATCTATGCGAACTCGTGCGATCCGTTTCGGTTCCGCATTCGGCACGGACAACGTGCCTCCCTTTATGCGACGTTAGATCCCCGCAACAGAACGAAGATCCGCTGCGCGATTGGTGTTCTCCCAGGTAAACGTAGGTCCAACCTCGGTTCTTTTCGCAGGATCATCACTATCGAGGAGCTGATTGACCCCCTGTGGGCGCCCGAAGTGACCATAGGCGCTCGTGGTCCGATAAATGGGACGTAGCAGGTCTAGATCGCGGATAATCGCGGCCGGCCGGAGGTCAAAGACGCGGAGAACGGCTTCTTGGATTGCTTCATCGCTGATGACACCTGTTCCGAAGGTCTCAACAAAGACACCCACGGGATGTGCCTTACCGATGGCATAAGCCACCTGCACCTCACAGCGCGTGGCCAAACCGGCCGCCACCACATTCTTAGCTACCCAGCGCATGGCATATGCGGCCGAGCGATCCACCTTGGATGGATCCTTACCGGAAAATGCACCGCCACCATGGCGCGCCATGCCGCCATAGGTGTCAACGATGATCTTGCGTCCGGTAAGTCCGGCATCACCCATCGGGCCACCAACTTCAAAGCGGCCAGTGGGATTGACCAAGAGACGCAGATCGGATGAATCCAGATCAATGGTTGCCAAGATCGGCTCAACCACGTGTTTGCGGATATCTGGAGTGAGCTGGGTATCGAGATTGATATCGCGTGCATGCTGCGAGCTGACCACGATTGTGTCGATTCGGACGGGTTGGTCATTCTCGTCATAGGCGATGGTGACCTGAGTCTTGCCATCGGGACGCAGATACGGAACCGTTCCGTCCTTGCGGACCGCGGTCAATTGCTCGGCAAGGCGATGCGCTAGTGACACCGGCAAGGGCATTAGGTCAACGGTGTCTGTGCAGGCATAACCGAACATCAGACCTTGGTCACCGGCACCCTGACGATCCAGTGGATCCGTGCTGTTGCCCTCGCGCTCCTCGATTGCATCGTCCACGCCCTGGGCAATATCCGGTGATTGCTTACCGATGGAAACTGAGATCCCACAGGACTCACCATCGAACCCTTTGACGGATGAGTCGTATCCGATGCCGAGCACCGTGTCACGTACGAGTTTCATCACATCAGCGAAGCCTTCGGTGGTCACTTCACCTGCCACGTGCACCTGGCCGGTGGTCAGCATGGTCTCCACTGCCACACGGCTCTTGGGATCCTGGCGGAGGAGATCATCGAGGATGGCATCGCTGATCTGATCTGCCATCTTGTCTGGATGACCCTCAGTTACCGACTCTGACGTGAACAAACGGTGTGCCATGAATTCCCCTGCGTGTGCGTTGTGACGAAAAAAACAACCTTGTGGCCGTCCGCAATCTTAGTGACCGCGGGCGGCTTTATCCCTGTGTGACCCGCGTGAACTCCTCAAGGGCAATATCCCAGACAGCGTGCGCAATTTCCCCTTTGGTGGCGGTGCTCACGAGTCGAGGGTCACCTACGTGGCTGACGATCACCACGGAGTTCGTTGGTTCACCGAAGATGCGGCCTTCACTGACGTCGTTCGCAACAATGACGTTGCAGCCTTTGCGGGCAAGTTTGGCCTCCGCCAACTCCTGCAGTGAACCGCGTTGCCCTCTATCAGCCGCAACTGTTTCGGCAGCGAAGCCAACGATGATGGGTTGCCCTGAGGCTCCCCTGTCGCGTACGAGGGTTGCCAAGATGTCTTCGTTCTGAGCCAGCTCCAAGCTGGGCAGCCCATCAACCTTGGAAATTTTTGCATCGGCTTCCACGGCTGGACGGAAATCAGCCACGGCAGCCGCCATCACCACAATGTCAGGAGAGACATCTCGATGGAAAACCACTCCGCTCATTGCAGCAGAAAGTTGCGCCGCAGTGTGAACCGTGATGACCTCGTGCACAGGAGGCAGGGGATGATTCACGTGACCGGCTACGAGGATGACGTGCGCCCCGCGGAGTAGTGCAGTTCGAGCTAGCGCTATTCCCTGAAGGCCGCTACTCCGGTTTCCTATAAATCTGACGGGATCCCACACTTCTTGAGTCCCCCCGACACTCACCACGACGCGCACGCCGACCATGTCGCGCACGGGCAAGCACGCCAAGAGGTCATCCACCACGTCAGCGATGAATGCTGGCTCGGGTAACCGCCCTTGACCGGAATCGGCACCGGTGAGGCGGCCAGATGCAGGATCAATAACCCAAAGGCCGCGTTCCCGAAGTGTCTCGACATTACGCGCAGTAGCCGGGTGATTCCACATTTCGGTGTGCATTGCAGGTGCTAAGAGCACCGGGCACTGCGCCATCAGGAGGATGTTGGTGAGCGGATCATCCGCAATCCCGTGGGCTGTGCGGGCTAGGAGATCTGCCGTTGCCGGCGCCACCAGCACCAGGTCCGCCGACTTACCCAATTTGACGTGAGGAATGTGCTGTGCGCCATCCCAGAGGGAAGTGACCACCGGCTCACCGCTGAGCGCTTCGAGGGTGACCGCCCCAATGAAGCGCAGTGCGTTCTCGGATGCGACAACTGTGACCCGATGGCCACGTTCGCGCAATTGCCGAATGAGTTCAGCAGATTTATAGGCGGCGATTCCGCCGCTTACACCAAGGACTACGTGTTTCGCCATTGAGCAACCATTGCCTGGCGTCGGGTTTATTCCTCGACGGTAGCGACTTCTGCGACGACGGCAGGAGCTGCAGGATCGAATGGCTCAGAGGTGAGTAGGCCAGCATCGATCTCACGCATGGCGATGGAAAGCGGCTTCTCCTGCACATACGTCTCCACCAGGGGACCCACGTACTCAAGGAGGCCCTCACTGAGCTGGGAGTAGTAGGCATTGATCTGACGGGCACGCTTCGCTGCATAAATGACCAGCGAGTACTTGGACTCGGTCTTGTCAAGCAGTGCGTCAATGGAGGGGTAGGTGATGCCTTCAGGTTGTGCGGTGCTCACGGTTCCTCCGATACAAGAAAACTGGTGGTGATCACGTTGCGAGGGTGAATTCCCAGCCGGATGGCTAGGGACCTTCAGCAGCGGTCGCCGAGTCTAGCAAGGCACCCACCGCGGCGGCGCACTCGGTGAGGCTGTCATTCACGATCCGAACGTCAAATTCCCCCACGGCAGCCAATTCACCATCTGCGGCCGCCACCCGTTTGGCAAAGGTCTCTTCGGTCTCCGTTCCCCGGCCCCGGAGGCGCTCCAGGAGCACCCCACGTGAGGGCGGCTCGAGGAATACCAGGATGGCATCGGGGGCAGCGCTGCGGACCTGCCGGGCACCGGCGACCTCGATCTCCAAGATCACTGGGTGGCCCTGCTCCCGCCACTGGGCTACCGGTTCCCGGGGAGTGCCGTACCGATTACCGGCGTATTCCGCCCATTCGAGCAACTCCCCCGCCTCGGCCATTTCGGTGAAGCGCTCTGGTGACACAAAGTAATAGTGCGCACCATCGCTCTCACCCGGCCGCGGGGTGCGCGTGGTCGCCGAAATGGATAAGCGAGCGTTCGGATGTCTGGTCAAGACCTCGGCCACAACGCTGCTCTTACCCACCCCCGAGGGACCTGCCACCACGATGAGCGGCGCGATATTTTCCTTATTCATCAGCAACTGCTCCATGCGCTTGGAGTATGCGGGCAAGGTGGGCTCGTTGACTCACACCCATGCCGCGCAAGCGCCGGTTTGCTGCAACTCCACACTCCTGCATGAACTCGGCGGTGCGCACGTGACCAACCTGGGGAATAGATTGGAGGAATCGTTTTACCGGCATAGCGCCCCATTCTGGGTGCTCAGACAGAGCCCGAAGAACATGGCACGGATTCAACTGTCCACTAACGAGCTGTTCGCGCAATTCGGCAAGCGCTGCGCGCTGACGGGCAGCAACGCCCAGGGCCTCAGCGCGCTGTTCAGCGGTACGAATGGGCGGCATACCTAGCCACGCTCGCTCATCCGCACAGAATCCGAAATTCCTTCAGCCACAGATGCAGCGGCCGCAGCAGGATCCGCGGCGCCAGTAATAGGTCGACCTATCACCACAAGATCTGCGCCCCAACTGATTGCCTCACGTGGCGTAGCCACCCGCACTTGGTCATCCT
>JBJOIE010000049.1:0-5987 GCA_046047295.1 Actinomycetota bacterium
TCGGATCCGACCTTGGAGTCACATTCGTTGATGGTGGACGCCACCCGTCATTTGGCACCCGCAATTTCACAGGAGCGCTGAGCAACGGCTCCTACATCGAAGTTGTCAGCGCACTCGATCATCCCGCCGCATTGAAAGCTCCTTTTGGCCAGGCAGTACATCGACGAGCTGAGGAAGGTGGGGGCTGGCTGAGTTGGGTCATCAGTGTGGACAGCATCGAGAGTTGCGAGAAGCGCATTGGTAGGCAGGCTGCAGCCGGTCATCGGATTCGGCCAGACGGTGTGGATCTGCGATGGAAGCAGCTTGGCGTTCTGGACACCATCGATCGCCCGTGGCTGCCGTTCTTCGTGGAATGGGAAGTCCCCGCAGACGTTCACCCCGGTGCTGAGCCCAGCCAGGTGAGCGTGCGCACCATGGAGATTTCCGGGAACCCAGAAGAGGTTGACGAACTACTCGCCGGGCTTGGCGAGGTCGAATTCGATGTTGAATGGGCAAATGACAACGATCCGGGCCTCGTGGCCATATGGTTTGACACGCCATCGGGCCCGGTGCGCGTCGACTAGAACTGACTCCACCTGATTCAGGGAAAGGTGCGGAATGAGTTCTGATGGAACCCCAGAGACCCTGAGGACCCTCGCGGGCTATACCTGGCGCATCCTGGTCCTACTGGCCGGTTTTGCCGTGTTTGTGCTCGTCCTCGGGCGCATTTTCCCCGTTGTATTCGCCTTGTTCTTCGCGATGCTGGTCACGGCATGGACTCAGCCACTTATGAAGCTGCTCGCAAAGATTATGCCCAAGGTAATTGCCATGATTCTGGCGCTCTTCGCCATCGGGGTCGCGATCGTGGCGATTCTCTATGTGGTAATCAGCTCGAGCATTGCCGAAGGACCCAAATTGGTCTCCAGCATCCAGTCCGGCGTCACCGACATTGAGCAATGGCTGAAAGACGGCCCCCTGAAACTGTCCGACGACAAGATCAATTCCATGCTCAGCCAGGCCCAGGACTGGGCTGGAACGGTGGCAAAGGGCCTTCTCGGTGAAGCCGCGGGAGCAGCTGGATCGCTTGGAACTCTGATCATCGCTGGCTCAGTGTTCATCTTCGGGGTGATCTTCTTCCTACTGACCCCGCGCCAAATTTGGGATTGGCTGGTGGGCTGGATGCCCAAAGGCCTGCAAACCCCGGTCAATACCTCAGGTGAGATCGCATGGAATTCGATTTCCGGCTACACCCGAGGCATCGTGGTCATCGCCTTTGCCGATGCCACGTTGGTTTTCATCGGTCTGACAATCATGCAGGTTCCCCTTGCCCCTGCCCTCGCTGCCGTAGTTTTCCTTGGCGCGTTCATCCCCGTCATCGGTGCCCCGATTGCCACCTTCTTCGCGGCCATAGTTGCTTTGGCTGAGCGCGGTCCGGTTATTGCACTGCTTGTCATCCTCCTCACCGTTGTGGTCGGCTCCTTCGATGGCGACGTACTTCAGCCCCTGGTCATGGGCAAGGCGGTGAATCTGCACCCCTTGGCAATCGTCTTCGCTATCGCGGCCGGATCGATCGCCCTGGGCATCGTTGGAGCATTAATAGCAGTCCCCATCGCCGGTGCGATTTACGGCGTTGCGAAATACCTGACAGGAAGGGATCCCGATCATCCGTATCCCGGTCCACCGCCAAACCTGACCGCCGCCACCTGACAGGAGCACCAACCCGCGCTCAGTAATCGCTTGATTGGCCCGTGCCGTAACGAATTCCGCGGAGCAAGCCCGAATAGGGCTCCTAAGCCCCGGCACCCTCACGTGCCGTCAGGTTCTCCTCCGGGAGAAGATCGCCCGCAGCCGCACATGCGGTCTCAATACGGGCAGCTGAGTTATCAATCCGACTCTGCTGCTTCGAGTTAATACCCTTCACGCCGGTCTTCGGTTTCACCTTGGCCAGATTCGCCGCGATGCGCTCGGCATTCTTCAGTGCGGGAGCGGGTAAATCACCAGCAACCACGCTGACGTCGATATCAGCAACCATCGCGTCGGCCGATGCTTTGTACTCCACCAGCAGGGCTCGACTCTGCTTCTTACTCAGATCTTTAGTGCCAGCAGCGATCTGACTCCGAATCAGATCGAACTCGAAATAGGCTCCGCACCCTTCAATCGGGAGGGGTTCCTCTTCAATCGTTTCGGCCGGAGTAGACATCGTGGGGGTAGGGGAAACGGTCTCGGTAGCCGCCTCATCACCTGACGAGCAGCCTGCGAGCGCTCCAAGTGCAAGAGCACCAGCGGCAATTAATGCACCTTTACGAGCGACCATATCTGCCTCCTAAGAATGATGGTTCAGCCTAAACCGAAGTGCCCGCGTTCTTCAGCCGAACCACGCCGCATGGGTAGGGCAAATGCCAGGCGGCCACTCCCGGGGTGGGAATGGCCGCCATACAGCATGCTCAGGCGCTTAACTGCAGCCGGAGGTACTTCCGCATCCCTCGCAGACGTAGCAGCTGCCAGCCGGGCGCATCTTGATACCGCATGTCATGCACAGCGGTGCATCCGATGCCGTGCCGGTGATCTCTTCAAGCAATTCAGCGCTGGAATGGGCGCTGCTGACCGTTGACTTGGGTGCCTCGACAACCGTCTCAGCTACACCCTCTTCAATGGCTACATCAAGGTCTGCGGCTGGCGCTTCGACCGCATAGGAGGTTGCCACCGTGGCCGCCCGCTCTTCGGCAGTGAAAATGCCGAGCGCCGAGCGCTTGTCATACGGCAGGTGATCCAGCGCCAGCCGGCGGAAGATGTAATCCATGATGGACTGGCTCAACCGGATATCGGGATCATCTGTCATGCCTGCCGGCTCGAAGCGCATGTTCACGAACTTGCTCACGAACGCCTCAAGTGGCACGCCGTACTGAAGTGCGATGCTGATGGCAATGGAGAACGCGTCCATCACGCCAGCAAGTGTTGAACCTTGCTTGCCCAACTTAAGGAATACCTCGCCAAGGCTGCCGTCTTCGTAGCTTCCAGCCGTCATGTAACCCTCGGCACCAGCCACCGAGAATGAGGTGGTCTGGCTTGGCCGTGACTTAGGAAGACGCTTGCGGATGGGCTGACCCGTGGCGAGCGCCTCGGCTACAGCTTCCACAACTTCATCAGCCTTCTTCGCCTTAGCGTCCGAGAGTGGCTGTCCAACCTTGCAGTTGTCTCGATAGATCGCAAGGGCCTTCAAGCCGAATTTCCAGCCCTGGAAGTAGATCTCCTCGACATCTTCAACGGATGCCGATTCGGGCATGTTCACCGTTTTAGAGATCGCTCCAGAGATGAAGGGTTGCACGGCTGCCATCATGCGAACGTGGCCCATCGGGCTGATGGAGCGCACGCCCATCGCGGTATCGAAGATGGCGTAGTGCTCAGTTTTCAATCCAGGGGCATCAACTACATGGCCATGCTCGGAGATGTATTCGACGATCGCTTCGATGGTCTCCTCGGTGTAACCGAGGCGACGCAGCGCGCGTGGAATCGTCTGATTGACGATCTGCATCGAGCCGCCACCGACGAGTTTCTTGAACTTGACCAACGAAAAATCAGGCTCGATACCGGTGGTATCGCAATCCATCATGAACCCGATCGTTCCGGTGGGTGCCAGTACGGATGCCTGGGCATTGCGCCAGCCGTTCTTCTCACCCGTTTTTAGGCCTTCGTCCCAAACCTTCACAGCAAGCTTGAGAACGTCGGAGTCAAGGCCGCTCACCGAACGGACATTGTCATTAGCGGAGGCGTGCTTACGCATAACTCGCTTATGCCCGCTCTCATTGCGTGCGTATCCCTCGTATGGACCAACCACACCGGCGAGCTCCGCACTGCGCTTATAGGCGGTGCCGGTCATCAGCGAGGTGATGGCGGCCGCAAAAGCGCGACCAGCATCGGAGTCATACGGAAGACCGGTAGCCATCAGTAGTGCACCGAGATTGGCATAGCCGATCCCCAGTTGGCGGTAACGACGTGTGGTGTCCCCAATGGCTTCCGTTGGGAAATCGGCGAAAGAGATGGATATATCCATCGCAGTGATGATGAATTCGACGGCCTTCTGAAATGCGACTGCATCGAAAGTGTCATCATCCTTGAGGAACTTCAAGAGGTTCAGGCTTGCGAGGTTGCAGCTGGAATTGTCCAGGCTCATGTACTCCGAACAGGGATTCGATGCGTTGATGCGCCCGGTTTCGGGGTTTGTGTGCCAATCATTGATGGTGTCGTCATATTGAATACCAGGATCAGCGCAGGCCCAGGCCGCTTCTGTCATCGTGCGGAAGAGTGAACGTGCATCGACGGTTTCGACGACTCGACCATCGGTACGAGCAAGAAGGTTGAACTCCATGCCTGACTCAACCGCACGCATGAATTCATCCGAGACACGTACTGAATTGTTGGCATTTTGGTACTGGACGGAGCTGATGTCCTTGCCACCCAGATCCATGTCATAACCAGCATCGCGGAGAACACGAATCTTGTCTTCCTCACGAACCTTGGTTTCGATGAATTCTTCGATATCTGGATGATTCACATCAAGTACAACCATTTTCGCCGCACGGCGAGTGGCGCCACCAGACTTGATGGTGCCTGCAGATGCATCGGCTCCGCGCATGAACGAGACGGGGCCTGAAGCCGTGCCGCCCGAGGACTTCAGCAACTCCTTACTGGAACGAATCCGAGAGAGATTGAGGCCCGCACCTGAGCCACCCTTAAAGATCATGCCCTCTTCGCGGTACCAGTTCAGGATGGAATCCATCGTGTCATCGACAGAAAGGATGAAGCAGGCGCTGACTTGCTGGGGAGCGTTAGTGCCCACGTTGAACCACACAGGTGAGTTAAAACTGAACACCTGGTGCAAGAGCATGTGGGTGAGTTCATGTTCAAAAATCTCTGCATCGGCATCCGTACGGAAGTATCCGTGTTCGCGGCCCGCCTTGACATACGTGAGCACCACACGATCAATGAGCTGCTTCAAACTCCACTCACGCTGCTCAGTTCCGAGGGCGCCACGGAAATACTTGGTGGTGACGATGGTGGACGCGTTCACGCTCCAGAAATCAGGGAACTCGACGCCCTTTTGCTCGAAGACCGTTTCACCGGTCTTCCAGTTTGTCTGCACCACATCACGGCGCTCCCACGTGACTTCGTCATATGGGTGAATTCCCGCCTTCGTGTAGATGCGTTCCATCGTCAGCCCCGGCTTCTTCAGGGTGTTGTGGACGAACTCTGCGGGTGCCGTGGTTGGTGCTGTCATTGTGGTGCCTTTCTCCCTCGTGCGAATGGTTGAGCGGGAAGCTTGAATTACTTAGTGTGTTCGGTTGGACTGACAAAGAGTGCGGGTGTTGGTTCGGATGCAGTTGGTTCACCTTCAGCGCGCAATAGCGCTATTTCCGCTTCGAAATCCTCGAGGGAATTAAACGAGCGGTACACGGAGGCGAATCTGAGATAGGCCACCTCGTCCAGTTCCCGCAGCGGCCCAAGAATGGCGAGTCCCACTTCCACAACAGGTACTTCTGCGTTGCCCGTGGACCTGACTGCATCCTCGACCGCCTGCGCGAGCAGCGCGAGATCATCGTCCGACACTGGACGGCCCTGGCACGCCTTGCGGACACCCGTGATCACCTTCGAGCGCATGAAAGGTTCGTGCGCACCACTTCGCTTGACCACAGACAGAGACGTGGTCTCAGCCGTTGTGAACCGGCGTGCGCAATCGGCACATTCGCGCCTCCTGCGTATCGCAGAGCCTTCGTCAACTACCCGCGAATCAATCACTCGGGAGTCTTCGCTGCGACAGTACGGGCAACGCATCTATCACTCCCTTCACTCGAGTAACACGGGTAACGCCGTTCGTCCCTCCTGTGGAATACCTTGGGGAATCCCTGTGGAAGGCCTGTTGATCAGCAACCACAACCTGTGGACGAAACACACCGATGTAACTACTAGATCTTGGGGTTTGAACAGTAGGGCATCCCAACCCCCTTGGCAAG
>JBJOIE010000050.1:0-7458 GCA_046047295.1 Actinomycetota bacterium
CCACCCCAGAGAATTCTTCCATCTGACGTTGTGCGGTAGTAATGGAACTGATTCCCGCTATCGCTAAGCCCTTCACGCCCATGCCAGCCGATTGAATTTCGCTGCTCCGCTGACAGAGGCTCTGTGACAAGTACGTAGTCATATACGGGAATGGTGAAGTTACTAATCCGCTTGAGCAATGGTGGAAACGCGTTCGTGGCAAGAATGACTCGCGCCGCATTGACGACTCCTTGGGGCGTAACGGCCTGCACACTGGATCCTTGATTATGGAGCGCCATGACCGGTGAGTCTTCGAAGATGGTTACACCGGAATCAACAGCGTGCGAGGCCAAACCCCATGCCAGGCGAGCTGGATCAACGAGAGCCACGTCAGGATCAAAGAGTCCAGCCCTGTACGTGGGTGACTGAACGCGCTCACGAACCTGCTCTTCGTTTAGAAAGTCAATACCCAGACCGAACTCCCCCATTCGTTGTGCTGCAGCTCGGAGTTCCCCACATTGATAGTCCTCAGTCGCTACATCAATTCCACCGGAAAGCGTGAAATCGCAATCCAGGTGATGCTTCGCAATGAACTCCGCAATGCTGGTGAGGTTCTGCCTTCCCATGCTTAGCAACTGGGGCATCTCACGCGGCCAGCGCGCTAAACCATTCGCGAAGCCATGGGTGAGTGAAGCAGAAACGAAGCCTCCGTTACGGCCCGTGGCCGCGTTAGCAATTCTCCCGCCTTCGACAATCACAATGCGCCAATCGGGATGCTGTTCCTGGGCAAGTTGCGCAGCCCACAAGCCAGTGAAACCAGCCCCAATAATCAGCAAGTCCGCCTGCTCTACTCCAAACAGTGGCTCCCGTGGTGCCGGGCGCACGGCAGCATTTGCGCTGTTGTCGAGCCAGTACGCGCTGTAGTTGATGTTGCGAAGCGAATGAAGTGCCGAAACTGATGGAAGTGAATCAAAAAGCATGGGAATCCTCGAAAGTAGACGTGGTTACTACTCGATTACCCGCGGCCGATCACCGGGGTTTCCCACCAATCCCTTCGAACATGTTGTACAACTCCTCGAGTTTAGGCGCGATGAACAAGAATTGCCGCCTCGGTCAACCATCTGCGCCAGTTCGGCGGTGGAACTGCGCCAGTTCGGCGGTGAAACTGCGCCAGTTCGGCGGTGGAAATGCGCCAGTTCGGGGGTGGAAATGCGCCAGTTCGGCGTTAGGAGCGGGAGAGGGTGTCCATCGCGATAGGCGCCCGCTCGAGAGACTTGCGCTTTCGGTAGCTGAGGAACTGACTTATCAGCACTATGGCCAATGCAACGAGGAACACAAGCGTGGCCAGGGCATTGACCTGCACCGGGATGCCACGTTGGGCTGCGCCCCAAATATAGATGGGGAACGTGACCAGGGTACCGGCATTGAAGAAACTGATAATGAAGTCATCAAAGGACAGTGCAAACCCAAGCAGTGCAGCACCGGCAATACCCGGAGCAACCAGCGGGAACGTTACGTAGCGGAACGTAGCGCGCGGATCTGCATAGAGATCTCGCGCAGCTTCCTCCAGGCGAGGGTCGAGGCCTTGGAGGCGGGCTTTCACGGTGACGACAACGAAGGAAATGATGAACATGATGTGCGCGATGATGACCGTGCCTTCTCCCAGCGGGAACCGCAGGTTGAGAAACAGTGCCAACAGGCTCGAGCCCATGACAACCTCCGGCGTTGCCATAGGGAGGAAAATCAGCAGGTTCGTGGTGGATCGTCCGCGGAATCGGTAGCGAACGAGGGCGAACGCGATCATCGTTCCCAAGATCGTGGCCACGATGGTGGAGATCAAACCAATCTGGATACTCGTAACGAAGGATTCACACACCCCCGGAACACCGCAAAGGTTGGTCCAGCCGTCTAGGGAGAACTGATTCCAACTCGTGTTGTACTTGCCCGCTGGCTTATTGAAACTCAACACTGCAACAACGGCGATCGGTACGAAGAGATAGATGAGTACCGCGATGCCCACGATGGAGACGAGATTGTGACGGAACCAGCGCATCAGACAAGATCCTCCGTGCCAGACCTACGAATGTAGGTGAACACCAACGCCAGGATCGCGGCCATAAGCATGAAGGACAAGGCGCTCGCGATCGGGTAATCACGGAACTGAATGAAGTTGACCTGAATTGCATTGCCAATCATCCGGTCACCAGTGGAACCGAGCAACTGCGCGTTGATGTAATCGCCCATTGATGGAATGAACGTGAGCAACGTTCCGGCGACCACACCTGGCAGCGAGAGTGGCCACGTGACCTTCCAGAAGGTCTTGAACGGTGAGGCGTAGAGATCACTCGCTGCTTCGATCAACCGGTAGTCGATTTTTTCCAGTGCGGCATACAGCGGCAAAATCATGAAAGGCAGGAAGTTGTAGGTCAAGCCAGCGATCACTGCGATGCCCGTGTTGAGGATTCGATCGTCTGGGAGCAAATGCAAGAAGTTGAAGAAACTGGTGATGGGACCTTCGTCAGCGAGAATCGTTCGCCAGGCGTACGTGCGCAGCAGGAATGAAGCGAATGTGGGCGCAACAACCAATACGAGGAGTAGCCCGCGCCACTTTCCGCCACGGAAAGCAATGAAATAGGCCAACGGGTAGGCAATCAGCAGCGCAAACAGTGTGGCCAATCCCGCATAGATGAGGGAGCGGACGAATTGCGGCCAGTAGGCCAGGAAGGCCTCGGCGTAGTTAGCAATATCGAAAGCGGGCACGAAGGTGTTATTGGGGCCCTGGGCCTGCAAACTGGTCAGGAAAAGCGTGATGAATGGCACGGCAAAGAAGATCGCCAACCAACCCATGCCGGGCGCAAGCAGGAAGTAGCCAGTTCTCGATCGCCTTTGGGTTACCGAAGGCGCCTGACCGCCCGTGCCGCTGGGCAGAACTGCAGCCATTTAGGCATCCAGTCCGAAGGTGTGCTCCGGTGCCCAGTGCAGGATGACCGGATCACCGACATCACATCGGTCCCCAACGATGTCATTTTGCTCGAAAACGATGAGATCCTGACCCCACGGCGTGCGCACGAGATATTGCGTGGAAACACCCATATAACTCACATCGGTCACAACACCACTCACGGAGTTGTGGCCGGCGGGAACTTTGTGGGCATCCACTTCATCGATCACCGTAACCTTCTCCGGGCGTACGCCCACGATGATGCGCGAACCAGATGCCGAGTTACGTGCCTCCGGGACAGTGAAGATTTGGTCATGGGCACGTACGGTGACGTTCCCACCCTCGGTCGACACCTTGTCTCCCTCAAAAAGATTGGACTGGCCAAGGAAGTTCGCCACAAAAACCGTGCGTGGGAGTTCGTAGATTTCTGCTGGGTGACCCATTTGTTCGATTCGGCCGGCGTTCATCACGGCAACGGTGTCTGCCATGGTCATGGCTTCTTCCTGGTCATGGGTGACGTGCACGAAGGTGGTGCCCACCTCAGTCTGGATGCGCTTAAGTTCGATTTGCATTTGCCTGCGCAACTTAAGGTCCAGCGCACCCAATGGCTCATCAAGGAGAAGAACATCTGGTTCATTGATGAGAGCCCGCGCCACCGCAACACGCTGCTGCTGTCCGCCGGAGAGCTGGCTGGGCTTGCGCCGAGCCATCGGGCCGAGTTCCACCAACTCGAGCATGGCATCCACTTGCGGCCGCACATCTTTGATGCCGCGACGCCGCAGACCAAAAGCAACGTTTTCAAAGATGTCCAAATGCGGGAATAGCGCGTAACTTTGAAAGACCGTGTTCACTGGTCGCTGATACGCCTTCGTTCCGGTGATGTCCTTGGCGCCGATCCGAATAGTGCCTTCGGATGGATCTTCCAGCCCAGCAACCATGCGCAAAGTGGTGGTCTTGCCACATCCCGAAGCACCCAGGAGCGCGAAGAAGGAGCCCGCAGGAATGGTGAGGGTCAAGTCATCCACTGCGGCAACATCGCCGAAACGCTTGGTGAGATTGACTAAGTGGAGGTCCTCAACCTCACGCATTGCCACCGGATATTCGCGCCCTTCCGCTAGCGGTCTCAGGAACTAGAGACCAATGGCCGTCTGGAACAACTTCTGGTACTCGGCATCCTGCTCGGCAGTGAGTTCCATGAAGACGTAACTGTTGTTCAGGATCTCCTCATTCGGGAAGATCCACGGGCTATCCGCCAACGCCGGGTCGAGAGCAGCCATGGCCTCCTGGGCACCAGCCACCGGGCAGACGTAATTGACGTACTGCGCCACAAGAGCGGCTACCTCTGGGTCGTAGTAGTAGTTCATGACCGCTTCAGCGTTCTTCTTGTGGGTTGACGATGCCGGGATCATCATGTTGTCGGTCCAGAGCATGCCGCCACTCTCGGGTAGACCAAAACCAAAGTCATCACCGAGGGCGAAAACGTCACCGGACCAGCCGATGACGGCGATCACGTCGCCGCTTTCCAGGGCAGCCACGTAATCATTGCCAGTGACCTGGCGGATCTGGCCTGAATCGATCTGCTTGGTCAGCGCTTCGATGGCCTGGGCGAACTGATCGGGGGTGAAGTTTGAGGGATCATTCCCCTGCCAGGCCATGATGCAACCCATGGTGTCGCGCATTTCTGAGAGAACCGTGATGCGTCCCTTGAGTGCAGGGTCGAAGAGTTGATCAATGGTGGTGATCGAATCAACGCCCATGGCTTGCTGGAGTGAAGCCTTGTTGTAGCCGAGCCCACCGAAACCGGACTGCCACGGCATGCTGTATTCGCGGCCCGGGTCAAAGGACACATCCAGGTACTTGGGCAGCATGTTGCTGAAGTTGGGGATTTGCGCCTTATCCAACTTCTGCACAAAGCCACTTTGAATCCACAGCGCGGCCATCCAGTCGGTCAGCGTCACAATGTCGCGATCAATGGGCTGACCCTGCTCGAGCTGGGTACGCACCTTGGCAAAGAACTCATTGTTGTCGTTGATGTCTTCGTTATAGGTGACCGCGATACCCGTGGAGTCTTGGAAAGCAGCAAGAGTGGGGCGCTCGCCGGTGTCTTCATCTACGTCGATGTAGAGGGGCCAGTTAGACCAGTTGACCACTTTCTCCGAGTCCGACATGTCTTCAGCGGTTGCCGCTTCACCAGATTCCCCAGTGGCATCGCTACCACCGGTTCCACATGCGGCCACGGCAACGGCCGCGCCACCGATACCTGCAGCCTGAAGAAGCCGACGACGTGAGACGGAGGAACGCATAGTTCCGGCTACTGCGGCGATCATTTCGGGGCGGTGGGTGGTCATGGCTGTCCTCTCATCGGCGTACCTTCGGTGGTAACCCTCTTAACTTAGTGTGTAGATGGATTGGCTACTCGCTGATCTAGCCCTTTTGGGAAAAAATTGTCCGGTGCCAGGGTTTTTGTGACTCCCCCGTTATATCCAGGGATACGTGCTTGACCTGCGTGTACTCCTCGAACGAGTAAGTGGACATGTCCTTGCCGAAGCCTGACTGCTTGTAGCCGCCGTGCGGCATCTCGCTAACGATCGGAATGTGATCGTTGATCCACACGCAGCCCGCCTGAATCTCACGTTGGGCCCGCAGCGTTCGGAAAACATCCGTGGACCAGGCAGATGCCGCGAGGCCGTAGACCGTGTCGTTGGCCAGTGCGATGCCTTCATCATCAGAATCGAAGGGCAGCACCACCAAGACCGGCCCAAACACCTCGTCTTGGACGATTTCGGAGTTCTGGGCGGCGTCGGTAATGACCGTGGCCGGGTAATAGGCACCGTGTGCCAGGGCTCCGCCAGGAATGGCGCCGCCGGTTCGAACGGTGGCTCCCGCGGCTCGCGCCCGCTCAACAAATCCGGCCACCCGTTCCTGCTGCCTTCGTGAAATCAGCGGCCCGATATCCGTGCCCTCGTCAAGGGGATCGCCTATGACGATCTGGCTGAAGAGCTCGGTCACCCCTGCTACGAAGGCCTCATAGATGGGACGCTGCACGTAAGCGCGAGTTGCAGCAGTGCAGTCCTGGCCTGAGTTGATCAGCGCACCCGCAGCTGCGCCCTGGATCGCAGCATCCAGGTTCGCGTCATCGAAAACCAGGAATGGCGCCTTGCCACCCAGTTCCAAGTGCACGCGCTTGATGTCTTTAGTGGCCAACTCCATAACACGTTTACCCACCGGAGTTGAACCGGTGAACGAGACCATCCGAGTGAGGGGATGTGAAACGAGCGCCTCACCAACCTCAGGTCCGGTGCCGACAATCACGTTAATAACCCCGTCAGGTATTCCCGCTGCGCGCGCA
The DNA here is from genome assembly GCA_046047295.1 of Actinomycetota bacterium. Taxonomy (GTDB): domain Bacteria; phylum Actinomycetota; class Actinomycetes; order S36-B12; family S36-B12; genus VGCC01. Next base: position 6,270 of record JBJOIE010000050.1, read on the forward strand.
TCTTCGGCAACCATCAATGATGTGAGGGGGGTGATCTCCGCAGGCTTGAGCACAACGGTGTTTCCCGCAGCTACCGCAGGCAGGATCTTCCACATCGCCATCTGCAACGGGTAGTTCCACGGCGCGATTGATCCCACCACGCCGATGGGCTCTCTTCGGATGAGTGAAGTGTGCACGCCATCCCATTCGGCGGAGGCCTTCCCCTCCAGGTTGCGAGCCGCGCCAGCAAAGAACTCAACGTTGTCAATGGATCCAGGAACATCGAATTCTCGGGACAGACGAAGTGGTTTTCCCGATTGAGCTGTCTCAGTGGCAACGTATTCCTCGGCGCGATCATTCATCTTCTGAGCAAGCGCGTGCAGGGCAGCACTTCGCTCCCCTGGCGTGGCCCTCGACCACTCCCGGAAAGCAGCGTGCGCGGTGCGCACCGCAGTATCGACGTCAGTGGATGTGGCGTAGTCAAGTTCTGCAACCACTTCGCCATTTGCCGGATTGATGACCTCAGGCATGAATATCGTGATTCCAATCCATAAGTGCTTCGCCGACTTCTGTCATTTGCTCGCCATCGCGGTACGTGCGGCCACGTTAGCGATCGTCTCGGGATCATCTGGTAGGGCTCCGCACGTTATACGAACAGCGGGCCCGGCGCTTCGATCGACTTGGAAGGGCGTACCCGGAGCCACGCGGATTCCTGCTGCCGCGAGCTCCACGAGCGTGGTTGCCTCGTCAGCAACCTCGACCCATACGTTGATGCCATCACCTGGACTGGAATGAATCCCTGCATCGCGCAAATGTTCGCGGAAATGTGCGCTGCGCGAGGCGTATTTTTCCCGAGCCGCAGCCACCGTGGCAGTGGCATCAGGGTCGGTCAACAAATCCAAGACCACTGCCTGAAGGATTCGGCTCGTCCATCCCGAGCCAAGCATGCGCCGCGCCATCACTGGCTCCAGCACATCGGCAGGTCCACCAACGGCCGCCATCCGAAGATCGGGTCCGTGGGATTTGCTGTAACTACGGATATGCACAGTGCGATCAGGCAAAAATGCGCCCACGCTCACATCGTCGGCAACCGCGATATCACCGCTGTGATCGTCTTCGACAACCCAGGCTCTGCGCACGGCGAGGACCTCGGATAGTTCCGATGCCCGCAATCGAGTCATTGAGGTTCCCGTTGGGTTGTGCGCGCGCG
>JBJOIE010000051.1:0-7484 GCA_046047295.1 Actinomycetota bacterium
ACCCTTGAGCAAGTGCACATGCATGCTCCGTGGACGGGTGGACCATCGGAGGGGTTCACCGCGGGAAGCATGTCCGTGCCGCATTCCGGTAGTGCACTTGCGGAGATCACTGCGCGAACCCGGATGCTCTTTACGCAGATAGCCAGCGATCGCCTCGGCGGACAACCCGTTGAGCTGCACGCTGGAGTCTTTGCCAATGAGCATGGCCAACTCAGTTACTGGGAATTGATGTCCGATGTAGATCTGCATCAAGAAGTGCATGCGCTTCCCCCAGCAGCCTTCGCACCAGATGCCATCGTTGGTACCGATGCGGCTCGGATGGATCTAGCCGACAAAATTCTCGGCAATCCACGCTTCATCCAAGACATGCGGCTGCCGAATCAGCTCTTCGGACGAATCATCCGACCACCGCACCGGGGCGTGACAGCGGTCGAGTTGGACGCAACTGCGGTTCTTTCCCGTGACGACGTACATCACGTAGTGATCAACGGCGCATTCGTAGGCGTGGTGGCGAACTCCGAAATCGCAGCAATCGAAGCTGCCGCAGAACTCTCAGAACTCTGCACGTGGGTGGGCACGCAAGAACTCCCCACCACCTCATCAGTAACGGATTTCCTCCTCAGCGCGCCTCACCTAGACGAGGTGCTCGCTGATGGACCAGAAACGAGTGGCTTCAGCGCAAGGTATTCACGCCCATTCATTGCACATGCCTCCATAGGGACTTCAACGGCCATCGCGCAATTCGCTGACGATGCACTCACTATCTACAGCCACACCCAGGGTGTCTATCCCCTCCGGGCAGACATCGCCCGCGCTCTTGGCATGGATCCGGCAAAGATTCGAATTGAACACGTAGAAGGTGCCGGTTGCTACGGCCACAACCCCGCAGATGACGTTGCCTACGATGCCGCGCTGCTCGCACTGGCTGTTCCCGGTCATCCGATCCACGTGACGTGGTCGCGCGAAGACGAACTCGGATGGGGCCCACTCGGTCCTGCCATGGTTGTCGATATTTCATGCTCCACCGACTCGGCCGGGAACATCACCACTTGGCAGTGGGATGGGTACGGCAACGGCCACTCTTCTCGGCCGAGCACCTTGCCTTCGCCCTCACTTCTCGCCTACCAATTCCAGGCATCGGGCGCACCTATACCGCCATCGGAGGATCCGGCGGCAGCAACGGGTGCGGGTACTGGACGCAATGCGGTGCCCGGCTACGCCATTCCCAATGTTCGGGCGATGGCCCATCGATTGACGGAAATGCCCATCCGCGCATCAGCTTTGCGTTCACTGGGCGCCCACCTCAATGTATTTGCCACCGAATCCCATATGGATGATCTGGCGCGCCAGCACGAACGTGATCCCATTGAATATCGACTTGCGCACTTGACAGATGCGCGTGGGCGAGCGGTGTTGGAGAAGGCTGCTGAGATGGCGCATTGGGGAACGCCACTTGGTGAAGACCGTGGCCGCGGTATCGGTTACGCAAGGTATAAGAACGCGGGTGCCTGGTGCGCCGTGGTTGCTGAGATTCGTGCCACTGATTCCATCAACGTCACCAAGCTCTATATCTGCACTGATGTTGGTCGGGTGATAAATCCGGACGGCGTGCGCAATCAGATCGAAGGAGGCGCCCTGCAGGCAATGAGTTGGACACTGATCGAACAGGTGCGCATGGCAGGCGCTGCGATCGTCTCCAACACCTGGGAGGAGTACCCCATCTTGGGATTCCCTGAAGTACCGCCCGTAGAAGTGGCGATCATCGAGCGCCCTGATGAGGCATGGCTCGGCTCCGGGGAGGCATCCATGGGGCCAACCGCCGCAGCCATTGGCAATGCCATCACCGATGCCCTTGGAGTCCGGGTTCGTGACCTCCCGATCACCCCGGAGGCAATCGTCGCCGCCATGGCAGATTAGCCATTCGGCTCCGCTGCCCCAGCAAAGTTTCTACAATCGATTGCATGAGTGAATCGGTCATCGCAGACGTCGTTATTGCCGGCGCCGGACATAACGCCCTCATCACCGCGGCCTATCTAGCCCGGGCTGGCAAGAGCGTGGTGATCGTTGACACCCGCCCCATCCCCGGGGGTGGTGTGGCGACTGAGGAGTACCTACCCGGCTACTTCATGGACTCCTGCTCCACCGGCCACACCATCATCCAGAGCAATCCGGTGATCCGCGATGACACGTTGGGTCTGGTGGCCGATTACGGACTGCGCTACGTGGATCCCGATCCGGTCGCCCGGGTGGCCATGCCTGATGGTGAACAAATTGGGATGTACCTCGATCCACAGCGGACGTACGCCGAGTTCGCGCGATATAGCCAGCGTGACGCAGACCGCTATATGGAATTTCTCGAGGATTGGGACCGTGCCAAAGAAGCTTTCTGGAAGGCGAATAACACACCCATCGGCTGGGGCAAACCCCTTGATGCGCTCCTCGAGGAACTCCCCAATGGAGGTACCTGGCGCCGCCGGAGAGCGCTCAGCGCAATCGACGTCATCACCCATGAATTTGAAGAAGAGCACATCCAGGCGTTCCTGCTTTGGGAGGCCTGCCAGACATTCGGCTCGGTTGATCTCCCAGGATCTGGCGTACTCCCCTACTCCATCATGGGTGGACGCCAGAAGCGCAGTTGGACGATTCCGGTGGGAGGTTCAGGCAAGCTCACTGATGCTCTCGTGAACGCAATTGAAAGCCATGGCGGTCAAATCTTCTGCAATACCCGCGTTTCACGGCTGCTTCTCGACGGTGATCGCTGCGTGGGTATCGAAGCCACGGATGGGCGCCAATTCCTAGCCAAGGAAGCCGTGTTATCGACGATCCACATCAAGCACCTAGTGGACATGGCACCACGCGAGGCATGGGGTGATGACTTTGTCTACGGCGTAGACACCTATGACATCGGCATCCCACTCTTCGCGGCGTTTCTGGTGATGAACGAGGTGCCCACGTTCGCTGGCAAGTCACCTGAAGACACGGCGGTGAGCAGTGGCCTCGCACTGTGGCCGCAGGATGTGGCCGATCAAGTGCGCGCCATTCGTGATCGCAAGCCGGTGGAGGGTTCGGCCTGGACGCTGGTGGCAACCCCCACTCTGGTGGATCCCACGCGCGCACCCGAGGGCAAGCACACGGTGAAGATCTTGGTTCCCGCCTCCCATGTTGCGCCCTACGGATACGGCAGTTGGGATGAGGCCAAGGAGCGGCACGCCGATGAAATGGTGCGCTACATCTCCACGGCCATTCCCAACATGAATCCAGACACCATCGAAGCGCGCATCGTGAAGAGCCCCTTGGATATTGAGCGTTGGAATCCACACATGATCAATGGCGCCGCCCACGGTGGTGACAAGGGAGTTCCTTTCAGCGGGCCACTGCGCCCCGTTCCCGGGTGGGCGAGTCACACTATGCCGATTCCAGGTCTCTACCAAACGGGTGGTACCACCCATCCGGGTGGCTCGATCACCGGTTCCCCGGGCCGCAATGCGGCGATGGTGATGATGAAGGATCTGGGCTTGGACTTCCCCGGCTAGGAAAGCGGGACAACTTCCCAACGAGCTTCGAGGCGCACACCAGCATCTTTCATCAGATTCATCACCGGGCAGCGTGCTTCAACCTCAGCAACCAGATCATCAAGATCCTCTTGGTGCTCATTGGTGAACACCCGTGCATGGAGTTTCACCGTTTGGAAGTGGGGGCGCACAGTCCTATCACCACTGCGCCCGCGAATATCGATGGTTCCTGCAGCAGCGAATTCGATGTGGTCATACTCGAATTCATATTCCGTTGCCGTGCGACGGAAGGTAACGGCCTCACATCCACAGAGTGCACCAATCACAGATTGCAGTGGTGTGGGGCCGGAGCCACCGCCGCCGGCGGCAGCAGGTTCATCCGTTACTTGCACTCCACTTTCGGCGTAGTCCAAGACGGCGCGCATAGTTGCACCCGTAGTGGCCGCGGAGACCTGGCGTCTGCGAATGAACTCGCCGGTGGGTTCTTCCATTTAAGCCTCTGGATCCAGACCGTCCGTAACGTCGGCTTGCTCGCTGGTGAGTTCCACGCCCGCATTGGCAGCCGCGATCAACAACATGGTGGCGAAATCATCCTTCGCGTATCCGTGGCCGATGGTTGACTCCACGATGTCGCGGGTCAGGTTCGTGATCGGCATTGGAACTTCGTTCTTGCGTGCCTCCGTCAAACCGAGGTCAAAATCCTTCCGCAAGAGCACCGGCGTGAACGTGGGATGGAAATCCAGATTGACCATTGCTGGAGTCTTGTATTGGCTAAAGATGCAGCCCATCACGCTGTTGTTGATCACTTCCATGACGGCTTCGCGCTTAACACCATTCTTCTGACCGAGGGTGAGAATTTCGGCCAGTGCCTGTGTGTAGATACCGAGAAGCAAGTTGTGATAGATCTTGACTAGCCGAGCCTCTTCACCTGCACCTACGTAGGTGACGTGCCGACCGAGCTTCTCAATCATCGGCCTGACCATTTCGAAGGTTTCGGCATCGCCGCTGCACATCAGGCTGAGCTTGCCCGCGGCAACCACTTTGCCGTTGCCGCTTACCGGGGATGCGAAGAACCGGACGCCACGCGCTTCAGCCGCCTCACGTACCTTTTTACTCATCTCCACGCTTACGGTTGAGCAGTCCACAATCACCTGAGGAACGGAGTCACCGGTGAGTAGACCTGTCTGCGGATCAAGGAGAACCTGCTCGAGATCAGCCGAGGTGCTCACCATGGTGAAGACCACATCGCGACTCCCAAGATCACGGATGGCCGCCACTACTCCGGCACCGGCATCAGCCAGGGGCTGCGCTTTCGAAGCCGTGCGGTTCCACACCTCAACGTCGTAGCCCGCCTTGACTAGGCGTGCCGCCAACGGCGCACCCATGTTGCCTAGGCCAATCCAACCAACCGTGGTTAGCGACTGCGATGACATGTTCTCCCCTTTAGATATTCGTGCTCGTGTGCGCGGACAATTGTTCGGCCAACCAATCGGCCGTCTTATATCGGTGCTTGGCTGCAACGTTCATACAGCCGTGGTTGCCATCAGGAAGCATGAGCAGGTAGGCACCGGTTTCTTCAGCGAGACGCTCGGCGCCAGCCGGCGGGATTAATCGATCCTTGGCTCCAAAGATGATCATGAGCGGGCACTGAATATCTGCGGTGCGCCCGGCGAGTGAGAGAGACCGTCCGTATTCCTTAGCCTCATCCTGCGAAGTGAGGTGGGCGCGGAAGGTGAACGTTCGCCGGGTCAGCTCAGCAAGGCCATCCCATACCTCCGCCCAGTCATAGGGACCCGCCAGTGCAGCGCACGCCTTTATTCGGTGCTCCCCGGAGACCATGCGCGGCGCGTAATAACCACCGAGGGAAACACCCCAGACCCCAATGCGTTCAGCGTCTAAGTCCGGGCGCGTTTCAATCCAATCGACAATGGCGGTGCCCACGTTCTCCCAAGCGCCTTCGATGGGCAACGCGTACTCGGATTCACCCTGTCCTGGGCCGTCCACGCTGAGGGTGGCCATACCCCGCTCAAGGAAAAGTGCTTCCGTACTGCGCAATTCTTCCTTCGTGGAATCGAGTCCCGCCAGCATGATCACCACGGGCGGCTGGGCGATCCCCGCGGGCTTGCGCAGGATCGCAGCCATCGGAAAACCGTTATAAGTGATGTGAACCCGTTCGCCTGCCGGTGAGAGATGCGGCAGCGCATCCGACAGAGCAGCAACGGCTTTTTCATGCGTGCGCTTCATGACCTCGGGATAGTCAACAAAAACGAACTTGCCGAAGTGGTAGTAGACCGCTGCCGTTGCCAGGTGCTGTCCAGCTGAGCGATTCCTTCCATCACCAAGAGCCTCACGCCCAAGGTTTTCATGAACGGAACCGGCTGCAACCCAGGCATCAGCCCAGTCTTCCCAGCGCATCACGGAGGAGGTCACAGAATTGAAATCGGCGACGGCAACACCGTTCGTGGTGAAACGGGGGGCCCAGTGGGCGATGGCTTCTTTGACCAAAAAGTCTTGTTCTTCCGCACTCATGCGAACACCATCCCTGGCTCTAAGCCGTGAAGATCATCAATGCCGGTATCGGTAACTACAACCATCTCTCCGGTCTGCACGCCGGCGGCGTGATCAATACGAGTGACATTGGGCTGAACCACGATGCTCATACCTGAGGCGAGTATGCCCTCAGGCCGATGCGGTGGCACCCGCGACGGGCTGGTGCCCACGGGTTCGAGGTAGCCCATTCCTAATCCATGGAATAGATCATCTGTGGTGGTGAAGCCCTCGGCCTCGATGCAGTCTGCGGCATCAATGAGCTCTGATGCGGCCACTCCAGAGCGCATTGACTCACGCACTCTGCTGCGTGCTTTCATGGCAACTGCGTGCATGTGAACGTAATCCTCGGTGGGCTCGGAAAGCACCACGGTTCGAAGTATCTGGCCCGGATATTCCGGACTGATGGATGCGCTGAGTTCGAAGGTGACCACCGAACGTTGCGTCAGCACGCGTCCTTCGGGAACCTGGGCGGGGACATCCCGATCGGGATGATCCATGTCTGCCACGCTGATGTAACAGATGTGATCGCGGCCTCCCACGCGCGTATATGCGGAGCGAGCGGCAGCAAGCAAATCCCAATCTGTGGCTCCTGGACGGCACGCTTCGATAAGCCCGAGTGCACCTTGATCACTGGCTAGCGCGCCTAAACGAAGGGCTTCGATCTCTTCGCTGGACTTGATCTCTCGCAACTTCGCGTGATCGCCATCTATCGACATCAGCGTGACGCCGCGTTCATGTGCGCGTTTGCGCACTGATGCGGGAACACTGCCTAGGGTGGCCACAACGTGTGCGCCGGCAAGCAGGTCATCCGGTGTTTGGGCCGTGACATCGTGCACGGCAGACACATCAGCAACCCGTCGGGCATAGGGAACGTGATTGTGGAATTGCACCCAGAGTTCGCAGTGGTCACCGTCGAGGCGGACGAATGCCGTGCGGGTCACGGCCCATCCAGTCAGGTATGTCACGTGCACACCAGAACGATTTTCCCCAAAGGCAAGAACCATGTCAGCACCATGACGCTGGGCAAGTTCCTGTGTCTGTCTGCGGCGCCGATCAAACTCAGCGGCGCTGAACTGGTGAGTAAGAATTGCCATGACTACTTCTCGGCGACCTTGCCCAGGTACATAGTGGCCACCTCGGGGTTATCCGCGATCCCGGCAGCGTCTCCGGTGAGGCGCACTTGACCCTGCTCCATGACAACTCCGTGGGTTGCGAGGTTCATGCCCAGCCGCACGTTCTGCTCCACCATCAAGACGGTGCGGCCCGAAGCTGCCATGTCCCGGATGAGTTCGGCCACCTTGGCCACGGATTTGGGATCGAGACCCAAGGATGGTTCATCCATGAGCACTAAGCCGGGATCAAGCATCAGTGCACGGCCTATCTCCACCATGCGGCGCTGACCACCGGACAGGTTCCCTGCGT
>JBJOIE010000052.1:0-13119 GCA_046047295.1 Actinomycetota bacterium
TGCATCTCGATGCTCAACGATGGAGAGCACCGCGCCATCACCATCGCGAACCACGCGCCCATAGCCGGTGGGATCCACCAAGTGCGCCGTCAACATCGTTGCGGTAGCTCCCTGACTCACGTGCGAGTCCAGTAGGTGCCGCACGGATGCGCCGGTGAGCAGGGGGGTGTCTCCGGTGAGCACCACCACGGGCCCGCTGGAGATGTCTGCGCCCCGCGCAGCGAGATCTGCCAGTGCCACCCGTACCGCGTGGCCCGTGCCGTTCTGCTCCTCCTGTACCACCGTGAGCACCCAGGGAGCAACTTCATCAAGGTGCGCGGTGACCTGATCACGACCATGGCCCACCACCACCATCAGGTGTTCGGGCTCGGCCGCCGAGGCCGCCTCTATTACGTGGCCGATCAGTGAGCGCCCGGCAACGGAGTGCAAGACCTTGGGGGTGCGCGATTTCATCCGCGTGCCCTCGCCTGCCGCGAGGATGATGACAACCGATGGCTTATGGCTCACGGAACCATCCTGCCCTACAGCGGCGTGACGTACGCCCCCGAAATCCCACCATCAACAAGGAAATTCGATGCCGTGATGAAGGAGGAGTCGTCACTAGCCAGGAACGCCACCGCCGCAGCGATCTCCTCCGCTTCCCCGAATCGGCCGACGGGAATGTGGACCAGACGCCGGGCGGCCCGCTCTGGATCCTTTGCGAAGAGTTCCATGAGTAGCGGGGTGGCCACCGGTCCTGGGGAGAGGGCATTCACCCGAATGCCACTCCGGGCGAACTGCACACCTAGTTCCCTGCTCATCGCGAGCACGCCACCTTTGGATGCCGTGTAGGAAATCTGTGAGGTAGCTGCGGCCATCGTTGCCACGAAGGATGCGGTATTGATGATCGAACCACGGCCCTGCTCGATCATGTAGGGCAGCACTTCCTTGCAGCAGAGGTACACCGATGTCAGGTTCACTTCCTGAACACGACGCCACGCATCAATTCCGGTGTCGAGGATGGAGTCATCATCCGGTGGCGAAATGCCAGCGTTGTTGAAGGCAATGTCCACGCTGCCATAGGTCTCCTTGGCAGTTCGGAACATCGCCGAGACATCGTCTGCGGACGTGACATCGCAGTGCACGAATGTTCCACCAACCTCGTCCGCGGCGGCTTGCCCCGCGGCGTCATCGAAGTCACCGATAACGACCTTCGCGCCTTCATCAGCGAGGCGTCGCGCACTTGCCAATCCGATTCCACTGCCGCCACCGGTGATGACAGCTACGCGATCCTCTAAACGCCGGCACTTGCTAGACATGTGTCTCCTACTCGTCGGTTGCGATGAATACGTTCTTTGTTTCGGTGAAAGCTTCTGGGGCATCTGGACCCAACTCGCGGCCGAGGCCGGACATCTTGAATCCACCAAACGGTGTCCAATACCGGACTGACGAGTGCGAATTCACCGAGAGGTTTCCTGATTCGACGCCGCGGGCCACCCGCATGGCCCGTCCTACATTGGATGTCCAAATAGATCCCGACAGGCCATACGGGGTGTCATTGGCCATGCGAATCGCATCAGCTTCATCGTCAAAACCAACAACCACAACAACGGGTCCGAAGATCTCTTCGCGATAGGCGCGATCGGATTCATCAGCGGTCAGGACCGTGGGGGGAAACCAATAGCCTGGACCACTCGGGCAGGCGCCTTGGAAGGCGACGGATGCCTCGTCGGGAACGAAGGAGGTGACCGTGGCGAGCTGTGAAGCAGAGATCAATGGGCCCATCTCAGTGCGCTCATCGGCAGGGTCACCCACAACAACGCCCGCCACTGATTTCTCAAGCTTGGCCATGAACTCGTCCATCGCCGAACGCTGAACCAGAATGCGTGAACGGGCGCAGCAATCTTGGCCGGCGTTGTCGAATACTCCGTAGGGCGCGGTCGCAGCGGCCTTGTCGAGGTCCGCATCTGCGAAAACGATATTTGCGCTCTTGCCGCCTAATTCAAGGGTCACCCGCTTCACCTGCGGTGCACATCCCGCCATGATGCGCGTACCCACTTCCGTTGACCCGGTGAAAACGATCTTGCGAACGGTCGGGTTGTCCACAAACCGCTGACCCACAACCGAACCCTTACCTGGGAGCACGGTGAGTACGCCTTCTGGGATACCTGCCTCGAGGGCGAGCTCCCCGAGGCGGATCGCGGTCAGTGGCGTCAACTCCGCCGGTTTGAGCACCACGGTGCATCCAGCGGCCAATGCCGGCGCAAACCCCCATCCGGCAATCGGCATCGGGAAGTTCCAGGGAACGATGATCCCGACCACACCGATCGGCTCATGAAAGGTGATGTCGACTCCCCCGGGTACCGGAATCTGCTTTCCGAAGAGGCGTTCCGGGGCTCCCGCGTAGTAGTCCAAGACGTTGGCGACGTTGCCGGCTTCCCACCGCGCGTTGCCAATGGTGTGACCGGAATTTGCCACCTCAAGTTGCGCCAACTCTTCGCTATGGGCGCGGACAATTTGGGCGAAGGACCTAAGGAGGTTCGCCCGGTCCCCCGGGGCTACCCGTCGCCACGATTCGAATGCTCGCGCCGATGCGGCGATTGCCGCGTCAGTCTCCTCAATGGTCGTGGAGGGAACCTCGGCAATGACCTGCTCGGTTGCAGGGTTGATGACGGCGTGCATGGACCTCTCCTGTTGTTAGAGCCGCTCGAATCCGCGGAAGCGCTCCCAGTCAGTGACTGCAGAGTTGAAAGCCGCCAACTCCACCCGCGCCATGTTGGCGTAGTGGGCCTGGACTTCAGCACCGAAGGTGTCGCGCACCCACGGAGAAGATTCCCATAGGTCCAGGGCTTCACGCATACTGGCCGGCACCCGAGCCGAATCACTTTCATAGGCGTTGCCAACGAAGGCGGGCTCCAGTGGCATCTTTTTCTCAATGCCGTCTATGCCGGCCGCGATCATTCCCGCGACAGCTAGGTATGGATTGACATCACCGCCGGGGATGCGGTTCTCCAAGCGCAGGGAGTGGCCATGGCCCACCAGCCGGAAGGAACACGTGCGATTGTCGCGCCCCCAGCGCAGTGCGGTGGGGGCAAATGAACCCGCCTGGTAGCGCTTATAGGAATTGATCTGGGGCGCGAAGAGCAAAGTGAGTTCCGCGGCGTGGGCGAGTTGACCGGCGATGAAGTGGCGGCCGAGATCGGAGAGGCCATCGGGTGAAGCACTATCAGCCATCACGGCATCGCCTGCTGCGGATCGGAAGGACAGGTGAATGTGGCAGGAATTACCCTCGCGTTCGTTGAACTTCGCCATGAACGTCAACGAGACGCCTTCCTGCGATGCAATTTCCTTAGCCGCGGTCTTGTAGACCACGTGGTTATCGCAGGTGGTGAGAGCATCCGCATACTTAAATGCGATCTCGTGTTGACCGAGGTTGCATTCACCCTTGGCGCTCTCCACGGTCATACCGGCATCGGCCATCGCGTTTCGGATCCGCCTCAGCAGTGGCTCCACCCGCGCTGTCCCGATGAGTGAGTAGTCCACGTTGTAGAGGTTCGCGGGGGTGAGATCGCGATAGCCGGATTCCCATGCTTCCTCGTAAGAATCGGCGAAGACGATGAATTCCAACTCGGTGCCAACGAATGCGATCATGCCCGCATCGGCCAGCCGAGCGGTCTGCTTTTTGAGGATCTGGCGCGGTGACGGTGCAACGTCATGGCCTTCCTCATCCTGGATGTCGCAGAGCATCGCTGCAGTGCCCTCATGCCAGGTCTGCATGTGCAAGGTGTCAAGGTCTGGGTGGAACACCATGTCCCCGTATCCGGTGTCCCAGGAAGAAATGGCGTAGCCACCCACGGTGTTCATGTCCACGTCCACTGCCAAGAGGTAGTTACACCCCTCCGTGCCATGGCCGAGAACATCGTTGAGGAAGTGCGTGGCGTGCACTCGCTTGCCCTGCAATCGCCCCTGCATATCCGTGATGGCCACCACCACGGTGTCGACCTCACCGGACTCGATTTTCGCCCGCAGGTCATCCACGCTGAGCCGCTGCGCCATCTTCACTCCTCACATGATGTGCGGGAGGGAGGTTCCCCTCCCTCCCGCGACGAACATCTGGCTCGCTATCCGCGCCAGTCTTCCTTGCCCATTTCTTCGAGTTGCTCTGTTACGTCGTAGCCCTCGGTTTCAGGATGGCCGTGAACGCCACCCGTCATCGCGTATTCCTCCTCCGGAGAGAGGACCAGACGCTTGCGACCGAAGAGCGCAAAGAGCACCAGTCCGATCACGTAAACAATTGCCACCCAGATGACCACGCCTCGGTAGTCCGCATTGAAGGGCATGAGAATCAGGGTCACGAGTGAGATCAACCCGGCGAGGAACGCGCCCCACAGGCCCACGGGGCTGCGATACGGACGAGAGACCGACGGGTACTTCCTGCGCAAAATGAGGAATGACGCCATCTGGAGCAGGTACGCGATAACTGCGCCGAATACGGCAATCAGCAGCAGCGCATTCGCAGCATTCACGAATGGTTGCTCCTCACCTCCGTATGCAATGGCCCCAAGCCCGAAGACGAGCACAACTCCCACCACAGCACTGGCAATCAGTGCAACGTAAGGAGTTTTCCTCTCCCCAGTTAGGGAAAGGAACTTCGGGTAATAGCCAGCACGCGAGAGTGAGTAGACGTTGCGGCCCGCCGCGAACATGATTCCCTGGAAGGAAGCAATCAATCCAGCGAGAGCCATGAGTGACAACAGCGCTGCGATACTGCTATTCGGGAAGATGGCGCGGAATCCATCAAGGATCGGTTCGCCCGATTCAGATATGGCAGCCGCACCAAGAATGCCTGGGTTGAGAATCAGTACCAGGAATGCAGTTACTAGAAGTGTGAACATTCCGGCAATGGAACCCTTGGGAATGTCCTTCGCGGGAGTGTGGGTTTCTTCCGCCGCCAGTGGCAGTTCCTCAATACCGAGGAAGAACCAGATGGCAAAGGGCATCGCTAAGAAGATTCCGATAAACCCGTAGGGCAGGAAGGTCGAACCACCATCCTCCGGAACGATGTCGAAGAGCTTGTCCGTACTGAACTGGCCCGAGAAGAGCGCCGCTACGAAGAAGATCGCCAATACCGCGAGCGAGATGACCGCGATGATGAAGGCGAATCGGAACGATGCCGCCGCACCCGCAGCGTTCAGCGCCACGAAGATGACGTAGATGATGATCACCCACAACAGAATCGGCAGGTTGATGCCGAACAGTTCGGCAACAATCGAGTCCGCATACAGTGCAGCGAAGGTGCCCACCACGGCCGTAGTGATGACGTACTCAACCGTCTCAGCAAATCCCGTGATGAAGCCACCCCACGGCCCCATGGCCGATCGTGCAAATGAATACGCACCGCCGGTGTGCGGCATGGCAGCAGACATCTCAGAGATGCTGTAGATCATCAAGACGTACATCACCCCGATGATGATCGTGGCGATGAGCATGCCACCCCATCCGGCGTTACCGATGCCGAAGTTCCATCCGGAGAAGTCACCGGAAATAACAGCGGCAACACCGAGACCCCATAAAGAAGCGGCCCCCGCATATCGCTTGAGGCCGCGCTTTTCGAAATATTCCTTGCCCGCGTGCGTGTATTCAACGCCTCCGCCGGCAGATACTTTTTTGTCCATCAGCCCTCCTCCTGGGCGCAGTTAGCGCCGACAATAGGACGCGATCGACGTGCCGGGAGGCATTTTGGAAAGAAGTCTGGCTACGAAGCGCGGACACCGTGATGCTCACGCACACCTGGGGAACTAGGGCGGCGAAGGCCGGGCATGAAGCGCACTCGCTTTGCGCCCAGAGATCTCGTCGAGCCCCTTACCTGCAGGCTCGATCCGCAGGAACCAGGTCACGGCTAGGGCGATCACAGAAATAACCGCGAGCCCGTACAACAGTGCCTCTGCACCCACCTCCTCTAGGAGGATTGGGAAGAAGACACCGATGGCGGCACCCAATTTCGCCGTTCCTGCAGCAAAGCCATGACCCGCGGCTCGGATGTCAGAGGGGAACACCTCAGCCGGGAGGGCATAGGTAGTGGCGTTGGGACCCATATTCATGAAGAAGTTGAATGTTGCAAAACCAATGAAGACAAGAACGAGATGCTGGTCACCACCGCCGGGTAACCCAGACGTGTAGCCAAGCAGGACGAGTCCTATCGCCATCATCGTGAAGCCGATGAGTTGCGGCCTGACGCGTCCCAACTTCTCCACCAAGAAGATCGCGCCCATAAATCCGAGGACGAGGAAAATATCGAGGAAGGCCGTTCCTTCCGTCGACGCTATGTCGTCGGCAATAAGGGTGGCATTGGGTCCCGCGAGTGCCAATGCTGCAAGCAGCGTCGGCGTGAAAATACCAACACCGTACGTAGCGATGTCCATTAAGAACCATGGAACCGAAGTGAAGAATGTGCGCCGCACCATGTCCTTCCGGAATAACTGTGGCTGCCATAGCGCCTTAATACCTTCGGCGGGTTCGGTTTCGCGCTCGCGGTCTTTATCAGTGACCTGGACGCGAACGCCGCAGCGTTGTTCCCCGATCTTTTCTGCTTCCGCCTCGTGCCCGTTCTGGGCCAACCATCGTGGACTCTCCGGAGTGGAGCGGCGCAAAATGATGATGATGAGAGCGGGGATGACACCAAAGCCGAGCATCCACCGCCAGGAATTAACGTCGGGTAGAGCTAGTAAGACCACAACGCCGACGAGTGCACCCAGAAGCATTCCTAGGGCTTGCAACGAAAATGCCGAGACCAGCCACCGGCCACGGTTGCGGCGCGGAAGAATCCCAGCGAGATACGCCGCGGCAATGGGGTAGTCAAGCCCAATGGCTACTCCGAGGAAAAAGCGTGAGGCGATCAGAAACCACAGGTCCGGAGCCACCATGCACCCGATGGAGAAGACTACGAACATGATGAGGTCGTACTTGAAGATGCGACGCCGGCCTAGCCGATCACCGAGTGGCCCAAGGAAGGCCGCACCAAACATCGCGCCAAGGATTGCCGCGGAAGACACCAGGCCCGTCTGCCAGGCCGAAGCACCGAAATCCTCCTTGATCAACGGGTTAGCAACACCGATGATGAAGAAATCAAAGCCGTCCAGCATGATGCCCAAGCCCGCCAAGAACCAAAAACTTCTTGTGAAGGCCAGTCATGCGGGCTTCGTCAAGTGCTTTACCAAGAGATAGTGGAGACGGAGCAGGCGCGCGAGGAGACTAGAGGTGACAAGTGAAGCGGAGATGAAGGCGCGGCGCTGTAGAGGTAAGCAATAAACTGCGCGGGTGGGCACTGAAACCCAGAATTCTTGGAAGTCGACCTTGGCTCCCTATGCATCTGCAGATGACCGGCGGGGTGCGCTTCAGATCGTCACCACAATCGCACTACTCATTGTGGGACTCATTTCTATGTATCTCCTGCTGCCCGTGTCCTATGGCGCGGTGCTCCTGGTAGCAATTCCCACGTCACTCCTGCAGGTTCGCCTCTTCATACTTTTTCACGATCTGGCACATGGTTCACTGTTGAGCAGTCGGCGAATTACCGATGTACTCGGTGATCTCTTGGGCGTAATGTGTTACACGCCGTATCGACAATGGCGACGTAGGCACCTGATCCACCATGCAACGTCGGGAAATCTCGATCGTCGCGGCTGGTGGGAAATTCCCACAGTATCGGTAGCGGAGTATCAGGCAATGTCTCCGAGCGCGGCCATTACCTATCGCGTTCTGCGCTCACCGTCTTTCCTCTTCACCATCGGTGCATTTCTCTTCTTTATCGTGGTGCAGCGATTTCCCGTACCAAACGAGCATCGGCGCGAACGGCTCAGTTTGTGGGGTACGAACATTGCGCTCCTGGCGATAGCCGTAGTAGTCATTGCTTCGATTGGCTGGCAAGCCGCACTCGCCGTCTGGCTCCCCTTCGCCCTGATTTCGTCCGCGATCGGCATGTGGTTGTTCTATGTGCAGCATCAGTTTGAAGATGCTTACTGGCACACGGCAGACTCTTGGTCCTTTTACGATGCAGCAATGCGCGGATCAAGTCTTTTGACGATGCCGCGGATTCTTTCCTGGTTCTTCACTGGAATTGGCGTACACCACATTCATCATCTGAATCCACGCATACCTAACTACAAACTCCTTGACGCACACACGGACAACGCCGAGTTTCACACCGTGACCGAATTGACCCTGCGCTCTTCACTGCAGTGCCTTCGCGCCAATCTGTGGGACGGATCCCGAATGATTTCATTCCGAGAAGCGCGCACGCTCCCGAGCACGGACCTACGTTCAGCGGCTCTCAGGAGTTAACCTTGCGACAGTACTGGGCTGTTGCAGGTGCAAATGCCAATACCAGGATTGCAATGTCGTAGATGGTCAGCATCAGCCCACTGAACCAGCGACCTTGAATCACCCACGTGATGTCGGTGAAGGTGCCAATGGCTACCAGGATGATGAGCACAATTCGGGCCCAATTTGCCCGACGTGCAATAAAGACCGCAAGAACCACGTGGGCAATGGCTGCAACGAGGGAGACGATGGCCAAGGTCTGCACCATGCCCTGTGCCTGCTCGGCATAGCCGGGCGCAACTCCGGCATTGATAAGCGCACTCTGGATCGCCTGCGCATCGGTCTCTCGGCCAAGGATGCCGGCGGCAATGAATTGCTCGATAGCAATGAGGAGCGTGAAGCCGGCGCCGATGTAGACAAGAAGCAGCAAGCTAAAGACGCTCGATGGCTTGGTGGATTTCATGGTATTCCCCTTCCTCGCGCCGAGATTACTGAAGCGCGACCGCAAGCAAGAGACCTTCATTGTCGAGTCGCGATATATGAAGAATGGCGCAAATTCGTCAGCGCTTACTCAGGTGGCGTTGAAGGTTCCGCTTAGGCGCAACTCTCATTAGGGTCGTCCCGTGGCCACGTCCTACACAGAGCTTGCGGCAGGTCTCTATCGAGTGCCGCACCTTGGAGACTTCCTCAACAGCTTCATTGTGCGCGAAGACGACGGAAGCGTCACCCTGGTGGACGGAGGTCTGACGGGCGGCCACAAGAAAATTCTGAACGCCTTATCGGAGTTGGGACTTCACCGCGAAGACGTGCAGCGCATCGTTCTCACCCACGCGCACGCGGACCATGCGGGCGGAGTCACCAACCTAATCCGTGCGACGAGCACGGAGGGAGCTCATGCCCACGTGGCTGATGCCCCGTTCCTCGCCGCGGGTAAGGCTCCTCCAGTCAATGCCGGCAAGTTCACCGCACCGGTGCTCAATCTCGTTCAGAAGGCCACATTCGAGCCGGTCCCCCTCGCGCACCCTATTTCCGATGGTGAAGTACTTCCCGTCGGCGGCGGCATGCAAGTGATCCACACTCCCGGACACACGCCGGGTCACGTCTCCTACCTCTTTCTCGAGCGAGGCGTCCTCATCACTGGTGACTGCATCCTCAATCCCTTGGGCAGACGGATCTGGCCGTTCGGAGTGTTCTGCGTTTCACCTGCTCAAAATGCTGTGTCCGCGGCGCGATTGGCTGACCTGGAGTTTGATGTTGCAGCCTTCACCCATGGTCCTTCGATCACAGATCGTGCCCGAGAACACATACGGGATTTCCTTCTCCGCAAGAATGCCATAGATAGGTAATCACGTGTTGACTAGCGCTCGTGTAGCACGGAGCTCTGAACACGGCAGCCAGGTGCAGTTGAGTCGGAGTCAGTGGCTCCCCGGGGAGGGGTCGAACCTCCGTTGACGGATTCAAAGTCCGCTGTCCTGCCACTAGACGACCGGGGATTGCAGCAAGCGGTGCCCGAGTCTAGGGGGCGCAAAACTCCCCCGACATTCCTCCCAATCGGCTGGACACCGCGCTAAACCTACGCTAGCGTAACCTACGCAACCGTAAGTTATGTCCGAAAGACGGCCGAGGAGGCTTATTCATGACCCTGATGCAGAACTTCGAGCGAATCGACGAGGGCGAGCCGCTGTACCTCGGCACGGGCATGAAGATCACCATCGGCATCTTCGTCATCGGACCAACCCTGATTTTCCTTCTCGGGTTCATCCCGATGGTCTATTTCGGGCTGGTCTCCTGGGTGGACATGGCACTGCTCGTCGGGTTCTGGGCACTGACCGGCGCGGGTATCACTGTTGGCTACCACCGTTACTTCACCCACGGATCTTTCAAGGCCCCGCGCCCGATCAAGATCCTGCTGGGAATCCTGGGATCCATGGCCCTTGAGGGCTCCATCAATCAGTGGGTTGCAGATCACCGCAAGCACCACAAGTTCTCTGACGAAGTGGGCGATCCGCACTCACCGTGGCGCTTCGGCACATCGCGTAAAGCAGTTGCCAAGGGACTCGTCTTCGCACACATGGGGTGGTTGTTCTCTGAAGAGCAAGCAACCGTAGACAAGTACGCACCTGATATTCGCGATGATGTTGACATCCAGCGCATCACCCGCGCCTTCCCGTGGATCGTTGCCGCATCGATCCTGCTGCCCGGCGTTATCGCCGGTCTCATCACCTGGTCCTGGGTTGGCTTCGCCGCCGGATTGTTCTGGGGTGGGTTCGTACGCATTGCACTCGTGCACCACGTCACCTGGTCCATCAACTCCATCTGCCACGTGTTTGGAAAGCGCCCGTTCGAAAGCCGCGATATGTCGAGCAATGTGGCGTGGTTGGCGGTTCCCTCCTTCGGTGAGTCATGGCACAACCTGCATCACGCCGATCCCACCTGCGCACGTCACGGCGTGCTCAAGGGCCAGATCGATCCGAGTGCGCGCATCATCCGCACCCTGGAAGTGATGAACCTCGCCCACGATGTCCGGTGGCCAAAGCCAGAACGCCTTGCCAAGAAGCTCAAGGATCCGGCCATGGCACCACGAATCCGTGGCTACGTTGCTCCGGTTGCCGAGTAGAACTGAGTGACTGAGTCAGACACCGCGGTGAACATTCCCCTCGATATCGAGGGGAATGAGGCAACCATCGTCGAGTTGCACGCTGACGCGGGCTCGCGAAGTAACGTCAAACCAATTGCGCGCAGTTCCCGGCGCAGCCGCACCAATACCAAGGTGCGGATGAGTGGACAGGAACGCCGCGAACAATTACTCGCCGTTGGTCGCAAACTCTTCGCGAGTAAGGGATTCGAAGCGGTAAGCGTCGAGGAGATCGCGGCAAAGGCTGGTGTGTCCAAACCGGTTGTCTACGAACACTTCGGCGGAAAAGAAGGGTTGTACGCCGTTCTCGTTGACCGTGAGATGAATGAACTGCTCGGCTCGATTAGTGATGCACTCACCGGAACTAATGCGCGCTTACTTCTTGAACAGGCTGGGCTGGCCCTCTTCGATTACATCGATAGCTGCCCGGATGGCTTTCGGATCCTGGTACGTGATTCACCCGTCTCCCAAGACTCCGGATCATTTGCCAGCCTGATTGTTGATGTGGCCGCGCAGGTGGAACACCTGCTCGCGCGCGAATTTTCGGCCCACAAAATCAATTCGAAACTTGCCCCCATGTATTCACAGATGCTCGTGGGGATGGTGGCCCTGACCGGCCAGTGGTGGCTTGATGTGCGCAAGCCGAAGAAGGAAGAAGTAGTGGCTCACCTGGTGAACCTGGCGTGGAATGGCCTTGAACACATGGAACCAAAACCGAAGCTTCTCAGTTCCACTAAGTAGCCTCAAGATTCTTGACGTCAAGATTCTTGATCTACCATCTCTGACGTGTCGGAATCCTTTGCTCCTGATGAGGTGGATCAGATCGTGGCCGCGTGGCGCCGGGAGCGCCCCGACATCGATCTACTCCCCCTCGAGGTGCTTTCCCGGGTAACCCGATTGGCGCAACAGCTCGCTGTCGCACGAAGTGAGGCATTCCATACCCATGGGCTCGATGGTTGGGAGTTCGACGTCTTAGCGGCGCTCCGGCGATCAGGTAACCCCTATGAGATGAGTGCTGGCGCGCTCGCTGATGCCACGCACGTCACGAGTGGCACCATGACAAACCGCATTGACCGACTCTCCGAACGTGACCTCGTCATGCGAGCCGCCGATCCAAGTGATCGACGTGGCGTACGCGTGATTCTCACCGAACTCGGTCGAACCACCGTCGATGGAGCACTCACCGAACTGGTTGCCCGGGAACAACGCGTCTTATCCGCGATCACATCTGCAGAACAGCTCGCCACCGCGGCCACGCTGCGCACGCTTATCCAAAGCACGGGGAGCGCGAACGGCCACTAGATCAGACGTGCTCCCGGCACTGGTCCGGATGCCCTCTTCACCGTGCGGCACAAACCCGTGGCCGTCAGGCCCACGGCGATATCGAGCGCATGCTCGGCATCACGTGCCAGGAAAGCGCAGGTGGGTCCACTGCCCGAAACGATCTGGCCGAGTGCACCGAGCTCGTCACCCGCATCCAGCAGATCACCCAGCGATGGGCGCAGGGATACTGCAGCACGTTGGAGATCATTGGTCAATGCCCGGCCCAATGCCCGGGCATCACCATGGGCGAGAGCGGTAACGATGTTTTCATCTACTTCTGGATCGGCCACGGCCTCGTTCTCACGCAACACATCGCACTGCTGATATACGGCGGGCGTGGAAAGTCCACCATCAGCAATGGCAAATGCCCAGTGGAAGGTTCCGCGAGTGAGAACGGTGGTGAGTTGCTCTCCACGCCCCATGCCTATTGCCGTTCCACCCTCCAGGGCGAAGGGCACATCAGAACCCAATCCCGCAGCAAGGTGATGTAACTCTTCACGGTCAAGTTCGGTACCCCACAGGGCATCGCAGGCAATGAGTGTTGCTGCCGCATCCGCGCTCCCACCGGCCATACCCCCGGCCACCGGTATCGACTTTGCGATCTCAATGTGCACGTCTGCTGCCACATCCGCGTACTCAGCCAATGCGATCGCTGCACGCCACGCCAGGTTGGTGCCATCGGTGGGCACCGAGTCCGCATCCTCGCCTCGCACGCTGAGGGAAACACCTTCGGCGGGAGTTGCCGTGATGGTGTCGAGTAGATCCACGGCGTGGAAGATGGTGACGAGTTCGTGGTAGCCATCCGGGCGAACCGGACCCACACCGAGTTGCAGGTTGACCTTGGCAGGCACCGCAACGGCCAC
>JBJOIE010000053.1:0-8259 GCA_046047295.1 Actinomycetota bacterium
CCAACAAGGAAAACATTCTTTATGGCACCGACTATCCATGGACGCCAGCTCCTGGAGTATCCAAGCGGGTCGAGGCCATAGAAGCGGATTCATCCGAGTGGCGCACCTCTACGAGCAATGCGGCGCGAAACCTACTGGACTCCGTGAGGAGGGTGCATCCGTGAACCCCCAAGACATTACCTTGCCCATAGATGAATGGCTTCGGCCACTCCCGGCGCCGGAGCGCACTTCGCACGCCACCATTTACCGCGATGTCGATGTTGCGAGTGTTCCTGGTTTTCGCGGCCTAACGCTGGATCTCTATCTCCCAAGGTCTGAGAAATCCGTCCATCCCCTCATCGTGTTCATTCACGGTGGTGCGTTCCTCTTTGGAATTCGAAAAGAACACTCACCTCAACTGCGTGACCTTCAACCCGGACCCTTCGAGAGGCTGTGCGCCCTCGGATTCGCGGTGGCTTCCGTGGAATACCGACTCTCTGGGGAAGCAATCTTCCCTGCGCAACTTCACGACATCGGCGCACATCTGCGCTTCCTGGCCTACCGGGCAACGGAATTACATCTCGATCTCAAGGAGACGGTGATCTGGGGGGAATCAGCCGGTGCGCACCTTGCGATGCTCGCTGCGTTCCAGCAACACGACAACGAAGCCATGGGAACACTGGGCGCACCAATCGATACTCCGCGTATCGCATACCTAGTGGATTGGTTCGGCCTCGCCGATGTCCGTGGACCTATGGGCCCTTTCCCAATGCCTGGGCCTACCCCCGAGGAACGCCTCATCGGCGGATCGATCGCGGAGCATCCAGAGATCGCGGCTGCCGCATCCCCGATCGATCACGCACATGTGCAACTCGCGGGAGCGCTGATCATGCACGGTCGTGACGACGCCCTGATTCCTATCGAGCATTCTGAGCGCATCGCTGCCGCACTCAAAGCTGGCGGCACGCCGGTCACGAGTTACTGGCTGGAGGAGACCGGCCATGGCTGGGGTGGGCGTTCCGGTGCCGCCTTGGAAGCCTTGGAACTCACCGAGGAATGGCTACGTACGCAGATTGCACTTTAGGTGCTGCGGGCAAGGTAGGGCCGCGCCACGAATTGGTGGACGAGTAATCCGCCACCGGTGAATATCACCATCATCACGCCGAGGGCCACGGTTCCCATGCCGGTCAGCGGCGCAAGTAGCCCACCGACAGCGAAACCCGCCACACCCAGCATGGCCGAAGCGGCACCGGCACGCGCCGGCGCTACGTCGAAACCGATTGCCGTGGCGTTGGCGAACACCCAGGTATTCGCCGCGATCGCAAGGAAGAAGCCGACCAAGAGCACAGCGAGCACTGACGAGGCCAGGCCAATGAACACGAGGACCGAACCAACGAATGTGATTGCCTGCCCCCACCAGAGGAGTCGGTTCGGCCCCGTACGCGTGACGAGGTGGCGCCCCCAGAATGCCAACACGAAGATGCCTACTGAATTGATAGCAAACACGATGCTGAAGAGCGTGGGCGAGAATCCGAATCCGTCCACAAGAATGAACGACGAAGATCCGAGGTAAGCGAAAAGCATCCCTCCCCCACAGGCGATCATCAGCACGTACGCCATGAATGCCCTGTTGGCGAAGAGCAGTCCGATATCTGAGAGTGCACTACCGAGCCCGCTGTCACCTCGCTTATCGCTGGGCAGCGTTTCCGGAACCTTCAGGTATGCCACCAGCACGAGGAGAATTGACACAGCAGCCAATGCGATGAAGATGCCCCGCCAACCCATGAAGAGCGCGAGTACACCGCCGAAGATTGGAGCAACCACGGGCGCGATTCCTGTGATCGCACCGAGGAGTGCATATCCGCGCGCCAATTGCACTCCATGCATACAGTCGGCGAGCATTGCGCGGGCGACCACGAAGGACAAGGATGCCGCGATTCCCGATGCGAAACGTATGCCGAGCAGAACCTCGATACTTGGCGCGATTCCACTCAAGAATGTGGTGAAGACGAAGAGGCCTAGCCCCCACAGGAGCACGGGTCTGCGCCCGCGCTGATCGCTCAATGGGCCCCCGATGATCTGGCCTACGGCGAGCCCGAGCAACACCGCGGTGATCATTCCTGTGGCAAGTGCTTGGGAAGCGCCAAAGGTTTCGGCTAGTTGCGGAAGTACCGGAAGGTAGACATCCGTGGACAAGGGAGCAAGTGATGTGAAGAGAGCTGCAAGGGGAACTATGCCGGGACCCGCCAGCATGCGCCCTGGAATCTTCACGAACACACACTAGTTAGGTGCGGGTACCCAGAATGCGAGCACAGCAAGCCCGATTCCCAGTACAAGTAGCACGATTACGTCCGTGCGCCGGGTCCGTACCGCCAGCCAGCCCGCTTGGTTATCAGCGAGCAGAAGTCGTAGGAATGCCGCAAGGAGAACACTCGCCGAAAGCACGATCGCACCCTTGCGAAATGAATCCAGCGCAATAAGTGCTAAGGCGACTCCCACTCCCGCGAACACCAGAAGTGATGGCCACTGGAACACAGGGCCTGACGAAGACTCCGGCGAAGATTTCTCGCGCAGCGGGCGAACGTTGCTCACGCCGAAACCGTCCGTTCTGCTGCCTCCACCACATTCGCCAGCAACATCGCGCGGGTCATCGGGCCGGTACCACCGGGCATAGGCGCCACCCAACCAGCAACTTCGCGAACATCGGGAGAGACATCACCCACAAGACCTGCATCCGTTCGGGTAATCCCTACATCAAGTACCGCAGCCCCAGGTTTCACCATGCTGGCGGTGACCATGTGGGGCACACCCGCAGCCGCAACCACGATATCCGCCCGCGCCACTTCACTACCGATGTCAGGCGTTCCGGTATGGCAAAGAGTCACCGTTGCGTTTTCTGACTTCCGAGTAAGGAGCAGACCTAATGGCCTACCCACCGTTACCCCCCTACCGATGATCACGGCCTGCGCTCCCGCGATGGGTACGTCATAACGTCGCAAGAGTTCCACGATCCCACGCGGAGTGCAGGGCAATGGCGCATCCACACCCAGCACCAGGCGCCCGAGGTTCATCGGGTGCAGGCCATCGGCATCCTTGAGCGAATCCATCAATTCCAATACCCGATTGGCATCAAGGTGCGCCGGCAGGGGCAGTTGCACGATGTAACCGGTCACCGAGGGATCAGCATTAAGGCGATGGATTTCTTCCTCGAGGCGCTCCTGGGTGGTCTCGGCAGGCAAATCCACTCGAATAGATGCGATGCCCACTTCTGCGCAATCGCGGTGCTTACCTGCTACGTAGGCATGGGAGCCAGGATCATCACCTATTAATACGGTGCCCAGACCAGGGCTAATTCCCTGGGCCTTCAGGGCCGTCACCCGAGTGGCGAGTTCGCCTTTGATCTGCGCCGCAGTGGCCTTGCCGTCGAGGGTGATCGCACTCACGTGCCCATCCTTTCAGGTGGCCTAGCCAAAGCCGCAGATCTCGGACTACAATCGATTGCATAACTTCGAAGGAGTGACCATGAGCCTGCGCCCTGCCGCTGAATTCGCCCAGACCTCAATCGCCGCCCCCGGCATCATTGGCGTGGATTGGGAGGAGAGGGTCGACTTCGAGCGGCTGCGCAGCTATCGGATCGCCCGGGCCAAGGAAGCTTTGGCCAACAGTGAACTGGGCGCACTCCTGGTCTTCGAGTCATCCAATATTCGCTATCTCACCGCCACCCACATTGGCACGTGGGGATACAACAAGACCGAACGCTGGGCTCTGCTCACCCGTACCGGCGAGCCCTGGGTCTGGGACTTCGGCTCCGCGGCGAAGAACCACCGGATGTATTCACCGTGGCTCATCCCCGAGCACTCCCGTGGCGGAAACAACGGCCTACAAGGAGCTATCTCCCCCACATCGGGATTGCCTCGCGGCACGGCGCAGGAGATTGCCGCGATCTTGAAGGAGGAAGGCGTTGCCGGGATGCCCCTGGGTGTTGACGTCATCGAAATGCCGATGCTGCGCGAACTTGAAGCCGCAGGCATCATGGTCCAAGACGGCCAGCAGGTCATGCTCGATGCACGCCAGATCAAGAACAAGGATGAAATCCTGCTGCTCTCCCAAGCGGCGGCGATGGTAGATGGCGTGTACCAAGATATCTATGAAGCACTCAAGCCCGGCGTGCGCGAAAATGACATCGTCGCCTTGGCAACCGGACGGTTGTTGGAGATGGGGTCAGAGCAAGTGGAGGCCATCAACTCCATTGCCGGCGAGCGTTGCAGCCCACACCCTCACGTCTTCTCTGATCGGATGATTCGTCCGGGTGACCAGGCCTACTTCGACATCATCCACGCCTTCAATGGCTACCGCACCTGCTATTACCGCACTTTCGCCGTGGGTCGGGCAACCCAAGCTCACCGCGATGCCTATAAGAAGGCTCGCGAACTCATCGATTCGGCGATCGCCATGGTCAAGCCTGGAGTCACCACCGATCAAATTGCCCGCCTCTGGCCCAAGGCCGAGGAATTCGGCTTCGCTTCGGAGATGGAGGCCTTTGGCCTGCAATTCGGTCACGGACTAGGCCTTGGACTGCACGAACGCCCAGTCATTAGCCGATTGAACTCTCTGGAAAATCCGGTGGAAATCAAGCCTGGCATGGTTTTCGCGCTCGAGACCTACTGGCCAGCAAATGACGGACACTCGGCCGCGCGCATTGAAGAGGAACTCGTGGTTACTGAGGATGGTGCGGAGTTGCTCACGCTGTTCCCAGCGGAGGAGCTCGTGGTTACGAACCCGTACTAAACACCTCGGGGTGTTTGACGAGTTCCATGCGCGTTCGGCGGATGTGACCGAGAAGGTAGCGTTCAGCATCTTCGCCGTCCTGGCGTTGGAGCGCATCAATTAACAGCCGATGCTCTGCGTTCACGATCCACATTCGCCCTGGGCCAGCTAGTTCCATGAAAGCTCGCCGGTAGTGCTGAGTGGCGTTCCATAGGCGGACGACGGTTGCCATCAGATTTTCATCGGTGCAACCACGATAGGTAACCATGTGGAATTCGCGGTCAAGTGCCAGGAAGGCGGGTACGTCTACCCCCTCTTCGATGGCTACTTGGATGCGCTCGAGCTCAGCGAGATCACGCTCGCCCAGGCGCGGCATACTTTCAATCACGGCAAGGGGTTCGAGCCGCTCGCGCATCCGATAGAGCGTTTCCACCTCATCGGCGTCCAGCCGGGGAACACGAGCACCCTTATTAGCCTCAATTTCCACGAGGCCCTCGGCTGCCAACATGCGCAGCGCCTCGCGCACGGGAAGGCGACTCCCACCCATGCGCTCGGCAATGTCTTCCTGTCGCAGGCGCTCACCCGGCGGGATTGCACCCGAGAGAATTTCATCGCGCAAAACATCGGCGATGCGCTCACTCGCTGGTGCCAGATCGGCTGCCGTACTCATCAGGCGAATTGTTCCGGATGATGATCGAATGCCTTTCCATTGGGATAGGAAACGAGTTCGAATTGCATGCCCCATGGTGCGAGGAAGTAGACCCAGTGCTGACCTTCGCTCGCGGATTTACTCGCGGTGGGATCACCCAAAATGGTGATTCCTTTTGCTCGGAGATAGGCCACCGCCGCATCCATGTCGCTGACATAGACGGCTACGTGATGGCCGCCGATGTCGGAATTGCGGGGTGGCTCAGTGCGTTGGTCCGGCGACTCGTATTCGAAGACCTCAAACACGGCTTGACCACCGAGCCGATAGAAGTGCAACTGCCGCATCACCGCTCGCGGGTGAACGTTGAGGTGTTCGGTCATCCACGCCGAATCGGGGTGCTCGAATGGACCGAGCTTGTACATATATTCACATCCGAGCACGTCGGTGAAGAATTCGTGGGCCTGAGCCAAGTTGGGCACCGTTACGCCGATGTGGTCGAGCCGCTGGATTCCTGGAATGGGCATGGGACCTCCTTAATGGATCCAATATAGGCCTCTTACGGAAAGAATTCGCCCCTTTTTCCCATGAAACTCTTGTCAATGGATCCAATTTGTGGAAATCTGCCCCCCATGAGTGAGCAACGCACCCTGACTCCGGATGCCCCATGGATCCAAATCGATGCCACCAAGGCTGACTGGGATGAGGCCGATCCAGCATTGCTCACCGCGATGCTGAGCCAATTGGTGCTCATCCGCACCTTCGAAGAGGGCGTCCTCCAACTGGCCGGTGAAGGCCTCATCCATGGTCCTGCCCATTCCTCCATCGGCCAAGAGGGTGGCGCCGTGGGATCGGCACTTGCCTTGGTGGCAGCAGACACCGTGAACGGCTCCCACCGTGGGCATCACCAATTCCTGGCCAAGGTGTTGCACTACCTGGCACCCCAGGGCATCGATCCAACTTCGCCCCTGACGCCCGAGATCCGAGACGTCCTGCTCACCACGCTGGCCGAAATCTGCGGGCTTGATCGCGGGTTCAGCCATGGTCGTGGTGGCTCAATGCACCTGCAATGGGAGGAGGCCGGTGCGATCGGGACGAATGCCATCGTTGGTGGTGGCGTTCCCCTTGCTGCAGGTTCGGCCTGGGCGCATAAGCATGCTGGAACAGAAAACGTGGCAGTCACCTACTTCGGTGACGGAGCAGCAAACATCGGATCGACCCTGGAGACGTTCAACCTGGCTGCAGCGTGGGATCTTCCACTCTGCTTCTTCATCGAGAACAACCTGTACGCCGTGTCAACCCACGTGAGCGAAGTGACTGCCGAACCTAGGCTCTCCGCCCGCGGACCCGGCTTCGGCATCACGAGCTTCAAAGTCGATGGCATGAATCCACTCTCGGTGTACCTGACGATGCTCGCAGCAAATGAGCACATGCGCTCGGGTAATGGACCGACCGTCATCGAAGCCGATGTATACCGTTACTTCCATCAGAACGGGCCTTTCCCCGGAAGTGCATTCAGATACCGCACAAAGGAAGAGGAAGCGCAGTGGCGCGACCGCGATCCGATCGATCAGGTGAGTGGCCACCTCGTTCGCCGCGGAATCCTGACGCAAGGCGCCATCGATGCGTTCATCGAACAGGCGAAGGCGGTTATGGCTGAAGTAACCAACGTTTTGGTCGAGTCTGTTCCTGATGGAAAGCCGGGAGAGCGGCGAATAAAGGCCAGTGAATGGCCCGATCCCTCATTCGTTGACGTAGGTGTGCGCGGTGATCTCTCCGAATTTAGCGGCGTGACCACCACCGATCAGGCCACATTTACCGGTGAACTCACGGAGGTGAAGTTCATTGATTCCATCGCAGAGGTTCTCGGTCGACGAATGGAAACTGATGATCGCGTGGTAATCCTGGGAGAGGACATTCATCGGCTCAATGGCGGCACCAACGGGGCAACAAAAGGCCTCAAGGATCGCTTCCCCGATCGCATCCTCGGCACCCCGATTAGTGAAAATGCTTTCACCGGTCTGGCCGGTGGTATGGCTGCCGATGGCCGTTATCGCCCGATCATCGAGTTCATGTATGCAGATTTCATGTGGGTGGCGGCGGATCAGTTGTTCAACCAGATTGGTAAAGCCCGCCACATGTTCGGTGGCAAGACCGCGATGCCCGTTGTACTCCGCTCCAAAGTCGCGCAGGGCACCGGCTATGGATCACAGCACTCGATGGATCCTGCCGGCGTGTTCGTCACGAATCCCGGTTGGCGAATTGTTGCTCCCTCGAATCCCTTTGATTATGTGGGGCTGATGAATGCGGCCCTGCAATGTGAGGATCCCGTTGTTGTTCTTGAGCACGTGGATCTCTACACCTCCACGGGAATCGGACCGGCAAGCGATTTCGATTACACGCTGCCCGTTGGCAAGGCCGCAATTCGTCGCTCGGGATCTGATGTCACCATCATCAGCTATCTCGCAATGACCAATTACGCCTTGGAGGCCATCAATGAGGTGGGCACCGTGGATGCGGAATTGATTGACCTGCGGTGGCTTGATCGCGCAAGTATCGATTGGG
This sequence comes from Actinomycetota bacterium, assembly GCA_046047295.1. Lineage (GTDB taxonomy): Bacteria > Actinomycetota > Actinomycetes > S36-B12 > S36-B12 > VGCC01. The sequence goes on from JBJOIE010000053.1 coordinate 7,958, forward strand.
ACACCATCGGTGCGAGCATCCAGAAAACCAATAACGTCCTCATCGCAGAACAGGGAGCTCAGGGGACTTCGTACGGCGGCTGGCTCGCCGATGAGATTCAACGCCGCTATTTCGATTGGCTGGACCAACCTGTGCAGCGCGTCACCGGGCGCGAGGCATCCCCGAGCATCTCCAAGGTTCTCGAACGTGCCGCCATCGCCCGTACTGAGGAAGTTGCTGAAGCGCTGCGCACGCTGGGGGTGGGCGCTAATGGCTGAGTTGCTGCGCATGCCCGAGGTTGCTGCGGGTGCGGAAAGCGCCGT
>JBJOIE010000054.1:0-3891 GCA_046047295.1 Actinomycetota bacterium
TGGATCGCGAGCGCTGTGTGTCCTGTGCACGGTGTACGCGCTTCGCCGATGAAATTGCCGGTGATCCGATGATCGAACTCCTCGAGCGCGGTGCACGTCAGCAAGTGGGCACGGCCTCGGACGAACCCTTCGATTCCTATTACTCCGGTAATACCGTGCAGATCTGCCCGGTGGGTGCGCTCACCTCGGCTGCGTATCGCTTCCGCTCGCGCCCCTTCGATCTGGTCTCAACCCCCACCACCTGCGAGCACTGTGCTTCGGGTTGTTCGCTGCGTACCGATTACCGCCGTGAGGTTGTCACCCGAAGACTTGCGTGGAATGACCCATCGGTCAATGAAGAGTGGAATTGCGATAAGGGTCGCTTCGCATTTACCTACCTCACCGAAGGTCGGATCGAATATCCACTGATCCGTGAAGACGGGGAGTTGCGAGTGGCTTCGTGGCCCGAAGCCCTTGCCGTGGCAGCCGAGGGATTGGCCGCTGCTGGTTCGGACAGCGCCGTCCTGGTGGGTGGCCGGTCCACTATGGAAGATGCCTACGCATATGCGCGCTTCGCGAGGGTTGCCCTCGGCACCGACAACATTGATTTCCGTGCACGTCTGCAGACCAGGGAAGAACAGGCGTTCCTGTCACACCGCATCGCCGGTGCACCTGTTTCCCTGACCTATGAAAACCTTGAATCGGCCCCCATCGTGTTGCTCGCTGGATTCGAGCCCGAGGATGAATCGCCCATTGTCTTCCTGCGCTTGCGCAAGGCGGCGAAGGTAGGTGCCCGGATCATCAACATCGGTGCGGTGCGTAGCAAGGGCTCACAGAAGTTGGCAGCAGAAATGCTGTGGTGCACTCCGGGCGAAGAAGGCCGCGCAATTTCGGATCTTCCAGCGGATGTAGTGCAGGCATTGCACGCACCCGGTGCGGTGATCATGGTTGGCGAACGCCTGGCGGGCGCACGTGGCGCACTCACCGCCGCCGGAGTACTCGCAGACCGCACAGGTGCCGCATTGGCCTGGGTTCCGCGCAGAGCAGGAGAGCGCGGCGCACTCGATGCCGGTGCACTTGCCGGCCTTCTGCCTGGTGGTCGTCCACTCGAAGATGCCCAGGCTCGGGCCGAGGTTGCCCAAGCGTGGGGCGTGAATGCGGATGCTCTCCCACATCAGGGAGCAGCTGGCCGAGAGTTACATGAACTGCTCGCTTCAGGCGCGGTGAAGGCACTCGTTGTCGGTGGCGTGGAGCTCGCTGACTACCCCCATGACGCTGCCGATCTGGTGAGTAACGTCGATTTCGTTGTTTCGCTCGAGAACCACCACAGTGCGGTGACAGAACAGGCGGACGTGATCCTTCCGGTTGCCGTGGTCACCGAGAAGGCGGGAACTTTCCTGGATTGGGAAGGACGGCCTCGGCCCTTCGCGCGCGTTCTCCACGATGCCTTGATGAAATCCGATGCCGCGGTGCTGACCATGATCGCGCAGTACATGGATGCCCCTGTGGGTTCGGGCGAGGTTCATGAGATCCGCAAGGAACTTGGTGCCCTCGGCCCATGGGCTGGAACGCGCGTTGCTGCGCCCAGCGCGGACATCCGCGTGGGATCGGCAGATGCCGGTTCACTGACCCTGGCGAGTTGGCGCCAGTTACTTGATTCCGGTGTTATGCAAGAGGGTGAGCCGCACCTGGCTGCAACCGCGCGCCCGAGTGTGGTCAAGGTTTCTGCGGCCACCGCGTCGCGGCTAGGACTTTCCGAGACGGCCACTGTGCACGGCCCAGCCGGCATGGTGACCCTGCCCGTGGAAATCGCAGATATGCCCGATCACGTGGTGTGGGTGCCGATGAATTCGCCGGGTTGTCATATCTATACCGACCTCGGTGCGGTTCCTGGTGATCAGGTGCGCGTCACGGCTGGAGGTGCGGCGTGAACCAGTTTGGTCTCTTCGGTACTGACCCTTGGTGGTTGGTGATCGTCAAGGTCCTGGGCATCTTCGTAATGCTCGTACTCCTCACGCTGTTTACCATTTGGTGGGAACGCCGCGTGGTGTCGCGCATGCAAAATCGCATCGGTCCCAACCGTGTTGGCCCGCAGGGTTTGCTGCAATCTTTGATGGATGGCGTCAAGTTGGCGCTGAAAGAGGAAATCCTCCCGAAGGCCGCACATCGGGCCGTCTACTGGATCGCACCGGTCATCTCGGCCACTGCGGCCTTCCTTGCCTTCGCGGTTATTCCCTTCGGCCCCACCGTGTCGATCTTCGGCGTGGAAACGCCCCTCCAGCTCACTGATTTCCCGGTGTCTGTGCTCTATGTACTCGCCATCGCATCCATCGGTGTGTATGGATTGGTGCTCGCCGGATGGTCCTCAGGTTCCACCTATCCGCTCCTCGGTGGCTTGCGTTCCACCGCCCAGGTCATCTCCTATGAAATCGCGATGGGGCTCTCCTTTGTTGCCGTGTTCCTCTACGCGGGGTCGATGTCTACCTCGGAGATCGTGCTCGCGCAGGAGCCCATCTGGTTCGCGGTGATCCTGCTTCCCAGTTTCTTGATCTACGTCACCGCAATGGTGGGCGAAACCAACCGGGCACCCTTCGATCTTCCCGAAGCAGAAGGTGAGCTCGTGGGTGGTTTCCACACCGAGTACTCGTCGCTGAAGTTCGCGATGTTCTTCCTCGCCGAATACATCAACATGGTCACGGTGTCTGCTCTGGCCACCACGCTGTTCCTTGGTGGCTACCTCCCACCCTGGCCGCTATCCCTCTGGGAGGGCGCGAGCCAAGGTTGGTGGCCGATGCTGTGGTGGCTGATCAAGGTGCAGCTATTCATCTTCCTCTTCATTTGGCTGCGCGGCACACTCCCACGCCTTCGCTACGACCAGTTCATGAAGTTTGGCTGGAAGCTGCTGATTCCGGTTGCGCTGATTTGGACGATCATCGTGGCTGCCGCGCGTGTCTTCCGCAATGATCTCGACCTCACCAACACTGAGTTGCTCATCGTCGGTGGCGTGGTGATTGTCGTCCTGCTCGCTGGGTCCTGGGTGCTGCAAATGCGTTCAGAAAAGAAGCAGGAGAAATTGGATGCCGAGGTTGCTGCACGGGCGAGCGCGCGTCTTGATGCACGTGCCGGTGGTCATCCGGTGCCACCGATGCCGGGCCAGGTATTCGAATACACCCCGCGCCGCGCGGGCGTACTCGTTGCTGAGTCAGCCGTAATCGCTGAGGCGGATCAAGCCACGGAAGAGGAGGCCCGCGATGCCTGAGGTTCCCCAAGTTGTTCGTGGTTTCGGGGTAACGCTCACCACCATCTTCAAGAAGACGGTCACCGAGCAATATCCCGAAGATAAGGACAAGTACCCACCGAAGCCGCGCTTCCATGGGAGGCACCAACTCAATCGCTGGGCTGATGGTCTCGAGAAGTGCGTGGGCTGTGAACTCTGCGCCTGGGCCTGCCCGGCGGATGCAATCTACGTGCAGGGTGCAGATAACACGGATGAAGAACGCTTCTCACCCGGTGAGCGCTACGGCCGGGTGTATCAAATCAACTACCTGCGTTGCATTTTCTGCGGCCTGTGCATTGAGGCATGCCCCACGCGTGCTCTCACCATGACCACGGAGTTTGAGTTGGCCGATAACAACCGCGCTGACTTGATCTATGAAAAGCAGGATCTCCTCGCACCGCTGCTGCCAGGGATGGCCGCACCACCACATGCCATGGTGCCAGGAACCACCGAGCAGGATTATTACGCCAATAAGGTCACCGGCGCCGTGCCCGAGCAGTTTGCGAATGAGGGAAGCGAAGATTCCGCTGAGGCGGTGCGCTGATGGAAGAAACCCTGAACCTCGGCGAAACCATCGTCTTCTGGATCACCGGAACCCTGGCGGTGATCGGTGGAATCGGGATGATCGTCTCGCG
>JBJOIE010000055.1:0-8912 GCA_046047295.1 Actinomycetota bacterium
GCTTGACGTTCGCACCTACGGAGACTCAGTAGAGGCCGACTATCGAATGCTGGAGCCACGTCTAGGCCACCAGGGCTGGGGCTTTGACGTGGTGCATTCCGGGGTTCGCCTTGGGCACGTGGACGTGCACGTACCGGGCAAGCACAACGCCTTAAATGCCTTGGGTGCGGTCACGCTGTGCCTGGGCCTAGGGCTGCCTGTCCACGACGTCCTCTCCGGAATAGGTCAATTCACGGGCACTAGGAGGCGATTCGATTTCAAGGGAAGTGCTGCGGGCGTGCGGGTTTTCGATGACTATGCCCATCACCCAACCGAAATCGAGGCCACGTTGCGGGCTGCGAGAGAAGTCGCCGGCAGTGGCCGGGTCATCGTCGCCTTCCAGGCACATCACTATTACCGCACCGCACTCTTTCTCAGAGAATTCGGTGAGGCACTCGGCTTGGCAGATGAGGTTGTGGTGCTCGAGATATTTGCTCCTGGTGAAACGCCGGTACCCGGTGTGAGCGGCCAGACGATGGCAGCGGGAGTTCCACTTGAAGATGGGTGCGTTGTCTTCGAACCGTCCTTCTCGGCGGTGCCCCGCCAACTGGCCGAGCGTGCCCAACCTGGCGACATCGTCATGACCCTGGGAGCCGGTGACATTGGGCTCATGGCACCAGAGGTTCTCGAACTCCTGCGTGACCGCGATCTGGATCGTGCATGAGGCGTAGACGCTGGCTTGGGATCGCAATACTCGTTGCTTCAGTCCTTGCGGTGGCAGCCGGATTCTGGTTCGTGTGGTTTTCCCCCTACTTGGTTGTTCGTTCCATCGATGTGAGTGGCGCAGATCCGCGTCACATTCCTGCGGTTGAAGCCGTAGCGGGGATCGCCACGTCAACACCGATAGCGCGCGTGGATACATCGCAGGCGCAGTCTGCGATCGCGGAGTTGGATTGGGTACAAACCGTCGATGTGCGGCGCGCGTGGCCGGACCGAATCGTCATCGCCATAACGGAAAGAATTCCCGTAGCAAGGGCCGTTCAACCAGGACCGGATAAGGCCGTTGATTCGACGGGGGCAGTGTTCACCCCGCTGGATCCTCTGGGCTCTGACGTCATGGCAATCGCCGCAGAAGGGCCAGCTTTGACGTCAAGCGTGGAAGTGTGGCTGGCCCTACCCGAAGACATTCGCAAGCGGGTGCGCCGAGTCACGGCGAGTACTAGGGATGACATTCTTCTGCACCTGCGTAATGGCTCGATCGTGCGGTGGGGAAGTAGCGATGAGCCAGCGTTCAAGGCCGAAGTCCTCCTCGCGCTTTTGGATCGGCGCGCGCGGATTTACGACGTCAGCGCACCGCAGTTGCCGACAACATTGCAGGAGCGGAAAAAGTCCTGAGAACTCTCAACCAGTACTTGAAGTTTCCATGAGGGGAATGAGCCCAGATCTAGCTTCTTGCAAGAAAGTCGGGGCTTCGTCTTGCGTTTTTCCTTGATGCCCCCTACCCTCCCGCCGGCTCGTGGCTGGTCGTTAACTCAGGCTCGACTAGAGGTTGAGGGTTACGAGTCATCGGAGTCGGCAGGCCCCCTCTTGCCGGCGTGAAGGAAAGGACGAGCGACCGTGGCCGCTCCACAAAACTATTTGGCAGTTATCAAGGTTGTTGGCATTGGCGGTGGTGGTGTCAACGCGGTGAATCGCATGATTGAGGTTGGCCTCAAGGGTGTGGAGTTCATCGCGATCAACACCGATGCCCAGGCGCTGCTTATGAGCGATGCAGACGTGAAGCTTGATATCGGCCGTGAACTCACCCGCGGACTCGGCGCAGGTGCCAACCCAGAAGTTGGTCGCAAGGCAGCTGAGGATCACATTGAGGAAATTGAAGAGGTCCTCCGCGGCGCGGACATGGTCTTCGTCACCGCAGGTGAGGGTGGTGGCACCGGCACGGGTGGCGCACCTGTCGTTGCCAAGGTTGCACGTTCCCTCGGTGCGCTTACTATCGGCGTGGTTACCCGGCCATTTGGCTTCGAGGGTCGACGTCGATCCTCACAGGCTGATCAGGGTGTGGAGGAACTTCGCGCAGAAGTGGACACCTTGATCGTGATACCGAATGACCGTTTGCTCTCGCTCGCAGATCGTGAGATCAGCGTGGTCGATGCATTCCGTCAAGCCGACCACGTGCTCCTCCAAGGCGTCTCCGGCATCACGGATCTCATCACGACACCAGGGCTGATCAACCTTGACTTTGCTGACGTGAAGAGCGTGATGCATTCCGCGGGTTCAGCTTTGATGGGTATCGGATCAGCGCGCGGGGAAGATCGTGCAGTGCAGGCTGCTGAAAAGGCCATCTCCAGCCCACTCCTTGAAGCGGGTATCGATGGTGCGCACGGCGTGCTGCTTTCCGTGTCTGGCGGTAGTGATTTGGGCCTATTTGAAATCAACGAGGCAGCTCGTCTCGTGAGTGATTCGGCGCACCCAGACGCCAACATCATTTTCGGCGCAGTTATCGACGACACCCTCGGTGACGAGGTTCGGGTGACTGTGATCGCTGCTGGATTCGATGGGGGTAGCCCGCCCGCAAAGAAGGTCGCGCGAGCCGTTGAATCCTCATCCACCGGCGAAATTCCTGCCGTGGGCTCGGCAACTGGCCCGATCGCTAAGCCGCGCACCATCGTTTTTGATGATGCCAGCGATGACCTAGACGTACCGGACTTCCTGAAATAGTGAACCTTCCCCTTGTTACCGGTGAGTTCGCACCGGCAACACCTGGTGGCCGCCCTGTTCGATGGGCGGCCACCGGTCGTTTTGGGGGTAACAGCACATCACCGTGGAATGAACTGAATCTGGCCGACCACGTGGGAGATGCCCCAGATTCGGTAGTGCGCAATCGTCAGTCGCTTGAGGCTGCGCTCGATCTGAATACCGTTCTCTACCTCAACGCGGAGCACGGGGCCCGGGTGCAGATGGTCGACGGGCCTCGGGCACTGCTCCCTGGGGATGCGTGCATTACCGGGGAACCATCGTTGGGTCTTGCGGCACTGGGAGCGGACTGCGCCACGGTGGCTCTCGCGGGCGGTTCCTTCATTGCCGTTGTTCACTGTGGCTGGCGGGGGGTAGTTGCCGGCGTTATCCCGGCGGCACTGAAGGCACTTGAACGAGTTGATCCGGGCCCCTATCGAGCAGTTCTGGGCCCGCATATTTGTGCCCGCTGCTACCCGGTGGGGATCGAAGTATGGGAGCCGGTGCGTGAGGTGTGCCCGGCAGCAGCCGCCCGCGATCACGGGCGGCTGGTGGTCAATCTTCGTGACGGCATAGTTGAGCAGGCCAGCCCCTGGGAAGTGCGTTGGACGATGGTGGGCGGCTGCACCTTCGAGGAGGAGAAGTTCTTTTCCTACCGTCGCGATGGCACCACCGGCCGTCAAGGGCTGGTTATATGGCGGGTGTGAATGAGTACGCGGAGCGTCGGGCGCAAATCGAGTTCGGACTCCACGAAGTGCAGAATCGGATAGATCATGCGCTGCGAGCTGCGAATCGCACGGATGGGGTCACGCTCGTTGTGGTGACAAAGACTTTTCCTGCCAGCGATGTTGAGATCCTGGCTGAGCTCGGGGTCAAGCACGTGGGCGAGAACCGTGATCAGGAAGCGTCGCGAAAGCGCGCCGATGTGGGTGACCTCGGGCTGACCTGGCACATGATCGGTCAGGTTCAGCGCAATAAGGCCAATTCCATCGCCCGTTGGGCCGATGTGGTGGAAACGGTTGATCGTGAGCAACTCGTCGACGCCCTGGCCCGAGCGGCGGGATCGCGTGAGACTCCGTTGGATGTTCTCCTTCAAGTCTCACTCGATGAGCCGCCGGTAAGCGAAAGGGGCGGGGCCAGGCCAGAGGACTTGATGTTTCTGGCCGAGAGGGTCTCCGGATATCCCCAGTTACAGCTCGCCGGTGTCATGGCGGTAGCTCCACATCCAGGCGACCCGGAATTGGCTTTCGCACGCTTACGTGCCAGCTCCGCTGAACTCACCGCCCGCTGGCCGATGGCGAGGTCGATCTCTGCAGGGATGAGCGGAGATTTGGAAGAGGCGATCGCCCAAGGGGCGACACAGGTGCGAATCGGCGGCGCGATACTCGGTGCAAGGCCCCCCGTGGAGTAACGTGCTAAACACGGGCTCGAATGAGCTCCCGACTGTGCCCTGCACGAGTAAGCCAGGATAAGGAGGGTCATGCCAGGCGCAATGCGCAAGATGGCCGTCTATTTGGGTCTCGTTGAGGATGAGCCCTTCGATCCGTACGAAGACGAGTACGTGGAGGAAGAGCAGCCCAAATCTCGCGGCAGGCGAGGGTTCGCTCAGAGCTACGTGCCTGAGCAGGAAGATCGCTACTCGTCCACCGTTCGCCCGATTTCTGAGCCACGCTCCGTTCGAACGCTGCGCTCTGAGGAGACCCGAACCGTCACCGAGCGGCGTCCCATGACGGATCTCTCGCGAATCGAGAGCATCCACCCTCGTTCCTATAACGACGCCCGGCGCATCGGCGAAGACTTCCGCGATGGCATCCCAGTCATCATGAACTTGGGAGAAATGGACGATAACGACGCAAAGCGCATCATTGACTTTGCCGCTGGCTTGGTGTTCGGCCTGCGAGGAAGTATCGAACGCATCACCAACAAGGTGTTCCTCCTATCGCCCGTGAATGTAGACGTGGGTGATCAGGCTCGTGAGCAGGTGCGCGAGGATGGTTTCTTCAATCAAAGCTGATCGCTGAGACATGAAGGACCTGGAATAGATATTCATGAGTGCACTAGGGCAAATACTTGCCACCATCCTGTGGCTCTACTGGCTCATCATGATTGGCCGCCTGGTGCTGGACTTCGTTGCGGTCTTCGTTCGCGGCTGGCAACCGCGTGGTCCGCTGTTGCTGATTGCAGAAGGAATTTTCACGGTCACGGACCCGCCGATTAAGGCGGTGCGGCGGGTGGTTCCGCCAATCAGACTGGGCAGCGTCAGTTTTGATCTGGCCTTTCTGATCGTATTGATTGCTGTCCAATTACTTATCAACGTTGCGTTGATGCTTTAGTCCAAACTCATTCTGAATCCAGCGGAGGCCCCATGACAATCTCGCAATCAGATATTCAGAGTGTGCAATTCGCCACCGCGCGAGTCGGCAAGGGCTATCGAATGACTGATGTTGACGCCTTCCTAGATTGGCTCGACCAGGGGGTGGGGGAGTTGCTGGCCGAACTCGCTGACCGCAAGGCCGCGGAAGAAATGTGGCAGGCCCAAGCCGGGCAACTTCGCGTACGTCTTGAGCGTGTCACGGCTGAACTTGAGGCCGCGCGTGCCCAGCACTCCACCGTTGTGGTGCCCGTGTCAGCCTCCGAGATTGCCGACACGCGTGAGCAAGCGGTCATTGGCGCTGTGCACGAAGCTCGGACTCCAGACGAGATATCACGCATCAAAGAGGTACGTAATCGAGTTCAAGCCATGCTGCAAGAGCAGCTTCGCCTGCTCGATGAATACAAACTACCCGATTAGCTGCGCTCGATGCTGATGTCAACTGGCAGGTCTGTCGAGATTGACAAGGTGTAGGGACCGCTGTTTTCAGAAATGTCTAGCGCGAGTACTTCCTCAGCAATCTCCGCCGCGTGTTGAGCCATTGCAGCCTGAATGTCGGTATTCATGGATCGCCATGCCACGTTGATGCGATCCGTGATGTCTAGTCCGGCTGTTTTGCGTCCTTCTTGAATTGCGCGGACGAGATCCCTAGCCATGCCAGCCAGACGCAAGTCGTCGTCAATGGTGAGATCAAGCGCAACGGATTCCCCTGCCGAGCTGGCCACAGACCATCCCTCGCGTGGCGTTTCAGTGATCACGATGTCGTCCAGCAAGACTTCGAGATCGCCAAGTTCGGGTACGTGTAACAACGCGTGTCCGTGCGTGCGAATTGCGTCAACGAAATCGCCGGCAGGCACCTCAGCGATTGCTAGTGCAATCTGCGGGGTCTGCTTGCCAAAACGTTGACCGAGTGAGCGGAAATTCGCCTTGATGGTGACTTCCACGAGGTCAGATGATGTGCCCAAAGCTTCAAGGGCGTGCACGTTGAGTTCGTCAGCGATCTCGCTCTGGAGTTCGGCGGAGAGTTCGGCCCACGTGGGGCTGGAAACGAGTGCTCGACCGAGTGGTTGGCGCGTTTTCACACCACTTTCGGCCCGTGCGGCGCGGCCAAGTTCGACGATCCGGCGCGCGGTGGCCATGTGCTCGGCAAGTTCTGGCTGATGGAGTTCCGGTTGCGGGCTAGGCCAGGAAGCCAGGTGCACTGAATCAGCTGCTTCTGGGTCTGTTGGGCGAAAGAGGTCTTGCCAAATGCGTTCGGTGATGAAGGGCGTATACGGGGCCATGCACAGGGTGACGACCCGCAGCGCCTCATGCAGGGTGGCAAGTGCCGCCGGGTCGCCTGCCCAGAAGCGCCTCCTGCTTCGGCGCACGTACCAGTTGGAGAGGTCGTCAATAAAGGTGGCAATGAGGCGACCACCCTTAGCGGTATCGAATTGGTCAAGTGCAGCGTCAACATCTCGTGCCAGTTGATCAGCTGCAGAAAGAACCCAGCGGTCCATGACCGGCCGCTCACTCACCTCGGGAACGGCATGAGTGGGCGACCATTCCGCTGTTCGTCCATAAAGCGAAAGGAAAGATGCGGTATTCCAATAGGTCAAGAGGGTCTTGCGCACTACGTCTGCGATAGCGGTGTGCCCAACTCGGCGCGCTTGCCATGGTGAACCAGATGCAAGCATGAACCAACGCACCGCGTCAGCTCCATGTTCGTCCATCAGCGGAATGGGTTCGAGAACGTTCCCGAGGTGCTTGCTCATCTTTCGGCCATCCTCATCGAGGATGTGACCAAGACACACCACGTTCTTATAGGAAGATTGTTCGAAGACCAACGTTCCGATGGCCATTAGCGTGTAGAACCACCCGCGCGTTTGATCAATCGCTTCGCAGATGAAATCGGCAGGATATTGCGCGCGGAAGTCCTCTTCTGAATTGTGGGGGTAGCCCACCGCGGCAAAGGGCATAGAGCCTGAGTCGTACCAGCAGTCGATTACCTCGGGAACTCGACGAGCATCTTCGCCACATGTGGGGCAGGTGATGGTCACGTCATCCACGAAGGGTCGGTGGGGGTCGAGATCGGATCTATCCGTCCCGCTGAGCTCGCTTAATTCGGCGCGTGATCCCACCGCGGTGAGGTGATCGTGGGCGCAACGCCAAATAGGAAGAGGTGTGCCCCAGTACCTATTCCGTGACAGCGCCCAATCCACATTGTTGTTAAGCCAGTCTCCGAAGCGGCCATTCTTGATCGTCTCGGGGAACCAATTCGTGAGTTGGTTCTGCTTGAGGAGTTGATCCTTCATCGCGGTCGTCTTGATGTACCACGAGGGTTGTGCGTAGTACATCAATGGCGTGTGGCATCTCCAACAATGTGGGTAAGAGTGCTCATATGGTTGATGACGAAAGAGCAATCCTCTTTCGTTAAGTGAGTTCACTAGATATTCGTCGGCCTTCTTGAAGAAGACGCCGCCCACCCCAGGAACATCCTCCAGGAAGTGCCCGGTGGAATCGATGGGATTCACCATCGGCAGCCCATAGGCGCGACAAGTAATGAGGTCATCAGCACCGAATGCTGGTGCTTGGTGGACCAAGCCGGTGCCGTCTTCCGTGGTTACGTAGTCAGCGAGCAGCACGAAGTGCGACTCGGGGATGTCTACGAAACTGAATGGTGGGGTGTAACGCACGTGTTCGAGTTGCTCCGCGCTTATCGTGCGCACTACCTCGGCGTCTTCGCCGAAAACGGAGGCTACGAGCTCCTCATTAACTATGAGATGTTCCGCGCGGCCGGACTCATCTTGCACGCGCACGATCGCGTAGGTGCCACCGCGCTTGACGGCAACTGCCGTATTGGAAACCAATGTCCAAGGGGTGGTGGTCCACACGAGCAGCGAAAGATGAGAAAACTCCTCGGAAATCGCAGCGTCGACAACGGGGAAGCGAACATAGACGGATGGGTCTACGACAGTTTCGTAGCCCTGCGCTAATTCATGGTCAGATAAGCCGGTGCCGCAGCGCGGGCAGTAGGGCGAGACTCGGTGATCCTGTACGAGTAGCCCCGCATCGAATATGACCTTGAGTGACCACCAGACGCTCTCTATGTAAGCCGGATCCATGGTCCAGTAGGCGCGATCCATGTCCACCCAGTAGCCCATCCGGCGCGTCATCTGGGAGAACTCGTCGACATGGCGCAGTACCGACTCCCGGCACTTTGCGTTAAAGGCCTCTATGCCATAAGCCTCAATATCCCCTTTTCCGGAGAAACCGAGCTCTTTCTCAACCGCGAGCTCCACGGGCAGCCCATGGCAATCCCAGCCTGCCCGGCGGGGAACGTGATAGCCCTTCATCGTGCGATAGCGAGGGAAGATGTCCTTGAAGGCACGTGCTTCCACGTGATGGGTGCCTGGAGTGCCATTCGCCGTAGGCGGCCCCTCATAGAAGGTCCATAGAGGTCGGCCGCTGGACACCTCAAGGGATGAGGCGAAGGTCCCATGTGATTCCCAGAAATCCAGTACTTCGCGCTCCATGCCAGGCAAATCCACCTGCGGTGGCACGGCGCGATACATCCTGGACTCCATTCGCGGGGAGGAAAGGTGCAGGATAGTGGGCTCCTTCGGCGGGGGAGTCGGACAAGGTGTCCGCGGGCGTCTAGCATCACCCATTCGACAAGGCGCCCACGCGGGTGCATCGGCCACGCAGGAGGGGAACCTGATGGCAACGAGGGCGAAGAAAGCCGCTCCGGTGAAGAAGGCTGCTCCGGTGAAGAAGGCTGCTCCGGTGAAGAAGGCTGCTCCGGTGAAGAAGGCTGCTCCGGTGAAGAAGGCTGCTCCGGTGAAGAAGG
>JBJOIE010000056.1:0-10887 GCA_046047295.1 Actinomycetota bacterium
AACAGCACCACCCGCACACTCATCATCCTTCTTGGAATCACCGCGCTCACCCTCGTACTCCTGCCCCTAGCCGCACTCATGGCACTTCGGCGAAGCGTGCTGGATCCACTTGACGCACTGCGGGGGGACCTACAAAAAGCCGCACAGGGTGATCACACGCAGCCCATCTGGCTGCCCGGCCCTAGCGAGTTGCGCGACGTGGCCACAGACGCCGAAACACTGCGCCGCAATCTCGTCGAAGAAATCGATATTGCCCGCGCCGCAACGCGCGGACTCGTTCAGGATGCCCCCATCGCGGCCGCCATGGCGCAGGCGATAACGCCCCCGCCAATGCCAGAGTCCCCTGGGCTCCTCATTGCCGGTACCTCAAGCACCGCCGACGGCGTGGTTCCTGGTGATTGGTGGGAGGTGTTGCGCGGACGCCCCGGAGTGACGCACCTCGTGGTGGCGGATGTTGCAGGTCACGGACCAGAGGCTGCGGTTGTAGCCCTGCAGGTACGCGCGCTGATCAGGGGCTCGCTGACTATCGACGGCGGCCTGGTGTCCACGATTGAGCAGTTGGTGGCAAGTGGTTGCTGCAATGAACTGCACGCCACACTCGTTATCGCGAGCATCGATTCGCAGCGCAACACCATTACCTGGGTAAATGCGGGGCACCCCGCACCGCTCGTGGTTACTAGCGCAAAGGAGCAAAGGGTGCTCACGCAGACCGGTCCGCTCATCTCCGCTATCGGTGGCGAATGGTCGGTGCACAGCTTCTCCTTCAACATTGATGATGTTCTCATCGCATTCACCGATGGCCTGGTGGAACGAACCGGGGATCACGGAATTGACGTGGAAACCACGTGGCTGAGCACCCTTATCCGGGGACTGGATGCCCCCGTGCGGCGCGATCCCTTCGAAGTCTTGCGGCGGGTGGTCGATTCCATTCGCGCACGAGCAACGGATTGGCACCGAGACGATGCAACTGCAGTGGTGGTTGTTCGCTCGAATACCGCCCATGGCACCATGGAAAGGTGAAAAAGCGCCTGAGCACTGCAATCGCCGTCCTATCCGCCGCAGCCTTCCTCGTTGGAACTTCCGTCCCGGCCTCTGCGGCACCGAAGAAGCCACGAGTGAACCTCAAGGGCACGGTGATCACAGATGAAATGTTCGGCTTGCACGTGAAGAATGCTCAGCAGGGTGTGTGGCCCGATGTTGAGTTCGGTTCACTTCGGCTCTGGGATAACGACACTTCATGGGCCAATATCGAGGTGGCACCGGGGGTTTTCGATTGGACGAATCTCGATGCCGCAGTGGCAAACGCCGAACAGCACGGTGTAACGGACATTCTCATGGTGCTGGCCGGAACACCGGCCTGGGCGTCAACCAGTCAATGCCAGCCACCTGCCTGTCTCCCCACACCCGGTGCTGCTGGCATGCCGGCTGATCTTTCGCTCTGGGATCGCTGGGTAACGAATGTGGCCACGCGTTACAAAGGCCGAATCAACAATTACCAGCCATGGAATGAAGCCAATCTCCAAACCTTCTTCGAGGGCACTCCCGCTCAGATGGCTGATCTGACCGAACGCACCTACAACATCATCAAGTCGATTGATCCCACGGCAACGGTGGTAGCCCCTAGTACCGGCACTCGCCTCGGTGGTCCCTTCAAGAAGTTCTACCCGAAGTACCTCAAGGAACTCGGTGCCCGCGGTTGGCCCGTTGACGTGTGGAGTGTGCATACCTATCCGGCCAGCTTGGGAACCACTAGGGATCGCTATGCACTCGCCGAGACCTACATGAAGGTTCTCAATGCCGCTGGCGCACCACAGAAGCCCATCTGGGATACCGAAAACAACTACGGCCTCAAGGGTCCGGGGCCGCAGAATCCAGATGTTGACATTGAGGGTCAGCGCGCTGCGGATTGGACCGCGATCACCTATCTGGATGCACTACGCCTCGGCATCTCTCGCGTTTATATGTACACCTGGGAACCCGCGAATGATTTGTGGGGTATTCAGTACTACACGAACACCCGGGGTGCCCAGGCGTTCGCCACCGTCCAAGACTGGCTCGTGGGAAGCACCTATCGCGGCTGCACCGTGAAAGCAAAGAAGGTCACCTGCAATTTCCTCAAGAACGGGAAAAAGCAGCAGGTGGTCTACTCGGCCAATGGGAAGAAAAAGAACTTCACGGCACCGAGCGGCTTCTCGAACGTGTGCTACCTCAATGGGCAGTGCACGAAGTTGACCCGATCCAAGGTGCGCACGTCCGGCCCGGTGATGTTTACTAAGTAGCTCGTTCCTCTGCGATCGAGTTACCGCCGTCAATCACGATGATCTGACCGGTGATGTAGCCAGCGGTGGGTGAGGCAAGCCAGGCAACGGCACCGGCAATCTCCTCCGGTGTTCCGCTGCGCCCCATGGGCGTGGCCAGACCCTGAAGGGCTTCGGGACCGGCAAGAACGGCCGTGCTGATCCACCCTGGAGCTACTGCATTCACCGTGATCCCGTGTGCCGCTTCATCAATGGCAACGGCACGAGTGAGCCCCAGCATGCCGGCCTTGGCGGCGGCATAGGCGGCTTCCTTGCGCATGGCCACAATTGGTCCGGTCACACTGGCAACATTGATGATCCGCCCATAACCCTGTTCGCGCATCCCGGGTATTACAGCGCGAGTAACGAGAAACGCAGTGTCCAAATTGCGATGCAATCCAGATCGCCATTCATCGAGACTCATTTCATCGATGGATCCCGAACCAACAACAGCACCGCGCTCGGTCATTCCCGCGTTATTCACCAGAATCGATGGTGTTCCAAATTCGGCCACGCACGTTCCATGAAGGCGTTCAACCTGATCTGGCTCGCGCAGGTCTGCGATATGCCCGATTGCGGTAATTCCCGCATTGGTGAGTTCGGCCGCACGCTCAAAAATGTGCTCACCTGTGGCAGTAATTACGAGGGAGACCCCCTGCTCGCCAAGGGCTCGGGCACACGCCATGCCAATTCCCTGTGGCGAGCCGCAGCCGGTCACGATCGCGGCTTGGTTTGCCCAGGAACTCACGCCGTCATTCCTTCCACAGCAGCGCGGAAGAGCGTGGTGTGCAGTTCAACATCCACGAGACGGGTCTCCGGGCACATCAACGCCATGTTGTGGAAGGGGGTCATCAGAACGCCTCGATTCGACATAAAGAGGTGGAGATACTCCTCTAGATCATCATCGTGCGCGGCTGCAGATTCCGTTCCATTACGAGGCGCCGGTGCAGTGAATCGGTATTCGGCTCGCGCACCCAGTTGCGCGATGGACCATGGCACCTGCAACTCGCTTAACGTTGCTTCAACACCTTCGCGAAAAGTGGTGGCCAGGGAAATCATGTGCTCGAAAGCCTGATCAGTAAGTACCTCACCAAGGGTGGCACGCATAGCAGCGGTAGACAACACGTTGCCCGCAAGTGTTCCGCCCACACCACCAACGTCTACGAGGTCCGCCTCTGGGTGGCTGCGGATTTGATCTGCAATTTCCTGCGTAATGCCATAGGCCCCGGAGGGAATTCCCCCACCGATGCTTTTGCCGATGACAAAGATGTCTGGCGAAAGCCCCCACGCTTGAGTGCAGCCACCGGGACCGGCAGAGATTGTGTGAGTCTCATCAATGAGGAGCAGGGTTCCGTATTTAGTGCAGAGTTCGCGCAACCCTTCCATGAATCCCGGCTCGGGCAACACAATCCCGATATTGGTGAGGGCGGGTTCGGTAATCAGAACAGCAACATCACGATGCGCAAGTGCCCGCTCCACACTGGCCAAGTCATTAAATTCCGCAACGCGCGTGGTGGTTTCAATAGGAACCGCCGGACCCACATTGCCGCCGCGGAATGCCGGTTCTCCTTCAGGACCGCTGATGACAAAGGTCTCATCAACGGCTCCGTGGTAGCAGTAGGAGAAAGCCAATACCTTGGATCGGCCAGTGACCATCCGAGTCAATCGAAGTGCCCACCGATTGGCATCAGTGGCGCTCAGGCTGAAGGACCACAGCGGCATCCCAAAGCGGCGGGTGAGCTCAGCACCTACCCATTCAGCATCTGCACTGGGCATCATCGTGGTGATGCCACCTTCGGCACCAATGCGCTTCTGAACCGCTGCAACGGTGGCCGCTGGGGAATGTCCGGCCATGGCGCCGGTATCACCTAAGGCGAAGTCCACGTACTCATTGCCGTCCACATCCGTGATGCGATTACCCCGGGCTTGCGCCAAATACAAGGGATAGCCACCGGACCACTTATTCATCCAGGTCATGGGAACGCGTCCTACGAGATGGTCGGCTTCATCGAAGAGCTCCCGTGAACGCGGCGTACGTTCGCGATGTGTGGCGCGCTCACGTTCAATTAAGGCCTGCAGTTTGCTGGGATCGATTCCCATCTTTCACCTCCGGTGACCTTTCATGTTAGCGGTGCATTGGTCCTATTTCAGATAAGGCCAAAGGTCCTAGCAGGCTGCCTCCGCGCGGAATATGTCTTGTCTTGACATTGCCTTAACACTTCTGTGCACGAACCTTCATGGAGAGGGAGGACAAAGGAGGTATCACAAAGGAGGAAGTCATGAGGAACTCAACAAGGACGAAACTGGCGGCGACTGCGATCGCAATTGCTGCACTTGGATTTGGTGCCGCGGTTCCAGCCCAAGCAGCCACACTTGGCGCCACGACGGTCAAGGACTTGCAGTACATGGTGGCCGAGGAAAAGTTGGCACATGATGTCTACACCACGCTAGGTGATATGTATAACGTGCGCGTGTTTGACCGTATCGCTTCTAGTGAGGCACGCCATCAAGACGCTCTGCGCACCGTGATGGATCTCTATGGTGTTACTGATCCAACAGTCGGTGACAAACTCGGGGTATTCGATGATCCCACTTTGCAGAATCTCTACACCACCCTCGTAGCCCAAGGTTCCGCTTCACTGACCGAGGCCGCAAAGGTCGGGATTGCAATCGAGAAACTCGACATTGCTGATCTCAAAGAGGCACTGGACAAGACCTCAAATGCAGATGTAGAACGCGTGTATTCCAGTCTGCTCCAAGGATCTGAGAATCACCTGGCCGCATTCAGCCGCTGGGCCTAGCCCCTAATTGCGGTGATGGTCGCTCAAAGTTGCAACCATCACCGCCTTGATTGTGTGCATTCGGTTTTCTGCCTCGTCTATCACGATCGAGCGATCCGATTCGAATACATCATGAGTGATTTCAACGCCTTCGTGTAAGCCGTACTTCTCGGCGATACTCCGACCCACTGCGGTGCGGTCATCGTGATAGGCCGGAAGGCAATGCATCACTTTCACCGCGGGATTCCGTGCAGCCTCCACCAAGGATTCATCCACCCGGTAGGGACGCAGCAGAGAGATTCGCTCATCCCACACCTCGGCCGGTTCTCCCATGGACACCCACACGTCAGTGGTGATGAAATCACTACCTGCAACGGCCTCGGCCGGATTTTCGGTCACAGTTATGCGCGCTCCGGATTCCACTGCACGAATCTGTGCTCGTTCTAGGACCCGTGCTTCTGGCCAGAGGGCCTTGGGGGCACAGATTCGAACATCGCTACCCATGATGGCGCCCATCATGAGTAGGGAATTGCCCATGTTGTTGCGGGCATCACCTATGTAGGTATAGGCGATTTCGGTGAACGGCTTTGGCGAGTACTCCTGCATGGTGAGGAAGTCAGCGAGCATCTGCGTGGGGTGCCAATCGTCGGTGAGCCCGTTGTAGACGGGCACCGTGGCATGCTCAGCGAGTTCCTCGACAAGCGCGTGCTGTGATCCCCGAAACTCAATTGCTTGATACATGGTGGAGAGCACTCGAGCCGTATCGGCAACGGATTCCTTATGCCCAATTTGGGATGAACTGGGATCGAGATAGGTGGTGAAGCCACCTTGCTGATATGCGGCAACCTCGAATGCGCACCGGGTCCGCGTGGAGGACTTCTCAAATATAAGTGCGATTGATTTTCCCTCGAGGTACTTGATCTCCTCACCAGAACGGCGCGCAGCTTTGAGTTCACGTGCCAACTCGATCAAAGAGGTGAGTTCAGCCGCGCTGAAATCATCTTCTTTGAGGAAGTCCCGGCCATAAAGCTGATGCATCACGCCTCCTCGGTACAGGCGGTGAGCCTACCTGGATCCACTTTCCTCGAATTCGGCCAGCATCGCCCGTGCTTGATCCTCATTGATCTTGTCGAACTCCTGGTAATGCCAGTTAAGGGAGCGGCGAGCAAGTGGCTGACGGTCGGCGATGATCTCGTCATAGATCAGCGCCAGTTGCGCTGATGCTTCCTTCGGACATATCGGCACCCCTAACACCAATCTGGCGGCGGGGAGGGATCGCAATGCCTGTGCCGCAGCTAGCGCAGCGGTTCCCGTTTCCACTCCGTCATCGATCACCACCGCCACGGAGTTCCTAATGTCTGGAACAGAAACGATGCGCACGCCCTCGTCACTTCTCTTCACATCAAGTGGAGTGATCCTCAACCCCAGCGCTTCGGCGATGGGGATGGCAACGGGAACCCCATTAGGCATGATGGGCAGCAATTGAACGTCACTTCCTAGTTGCGCAATTGCTTCAATGAGTGCTGCACCTCCTGCACGGAGATTGGCAAAATCAGCCATGCCACTACAACCTAGGTGCGTGATCGGTTGCTGCTTCACCCAAGGACACTTCCTGAGCATCTGATGCAAGTCCGGATTCGAAATCCAGTAAGTGTGTTGGTGTTGCTATTACTAGCGCTTCAAAGACGGTGGGTTCATCAACCGCGTGTGAAAGGAATGGGATGACCGTTGCCTTCACCTCGTACGAACTCATTGCAGACCGATATGCGCCCACCGATTCCCACTCCGTTTGGATTGTCAGGAGCTGACTCTCATCCACGGACTGTCCAATAGACGCGGTGAGGAACCCTGCCGAATGCCGGAGGAGCTCGATGGCTCCACGCGCATTGGCTAGGAACTCTGCACGATCAACATCGTCAACCCGGAAACGCATGACGACGCTGACGGGGGTTGGCGTCCACCTATTAGGGTCAAGCACGGAATGGACGCTACCGGGAGGTGCCATGGGTGATCAGGACGGGATTCGCGGACCCCGCGGACCACATAACGCACCGCATCAGCGGCAACAATCCCCGCAGGGAGGATCCGGGCGCTCAGCCCTGGAGGAGTGGAGCTACCCCATCCTGACGCGTCTGACGGCCGCTCCGCGTTGGCTGCTCGTTGTGCTGCTGGCCTCGATCTTCGTCGTCGGGCTCATCCAAACCGGCAGCCTGGCCTGGATTGGCACGATCCTGCTTCTGGTAGTCGCCGCATTCCTGGGCTGGTTGCTCGCCCTGGCCTGGCCGGTTCTCACCCCTGGCAGGAGGTTCTTCCGGGGACTCACGGTGGCCGCCATCGTGGGAATCGCGATCCTGAAGCTCTTCGGCTACTTTTAACGGAATTGACAATCATTTTCATTAGTACTACCTTGGGGAGATGAATAAGACCCCTCGCATCGCCCTCGGCGCACTCAGCCTTACCTTGCTCCTAGCCGCCTGCGGCTCCGGGGAGCAGGACGAATCTGATGGATTCACCGTGGTGAGCACCACCACCATCCTTGGTGATGTTGCCGGTGATATCGCCACGTGCGGTGGCGCCAATGCCGTCACGTTGATGCCGGTAGGTGCTGACCCGCACGAATTCGCACCTTCCTCCGAGCAGGTCGCCACGCTGGTCGGCGCGGATTTGGTGGTGGCAAATGGTCTCGGCCTCGAGGAGGGCCTTCAGCAAGCCCTCGAATCTGCCGAAACGGATGGTGCTCCGGTAATGCATGTGGCTGAACTGGTTGATCCTCTGCCCTTCGGGGAGGATGAACACGCACACGGTGACGAGGATGAACATGCACACGGCGAGGAGGAAGACCACGCTGACGAAGGCGCGGCTGACTTAGCGGATGAACACGCACATGGTGGCGAGGATCCGCACTTCTGGCTGGACATGGACCGCGTGGCGCGGGCCGCAGAACTCATCGGCGAGCAATTAGCGCAGACCACGGGTGATCAGGTATTCATTGACTGCGGCAATGAGGTGGCAGCCGAAATTCGAGCGGCAGAGACCGAGGTGATCGGCACACTGGATTCCATCCCAGAAGGCAAGCGAGTCTTGGTAACTGACCATGATGCATTCGGCTACTTCGCTGATAGGTACGGCTTTGAAGTCGCAGGAACGGTGATCCCCGGTGGCAGCACGCTGGGATCGCCCAGCTCGGCAGAACTTGCTGATCTGGTGGCCACCATGAGAGCTGAAGGGGTTACCACCATTTTCGCTAACACGGCGGAGCCGGAAACCCTGGCAGATGCGGTGGCAGCCGAGTTGGCCGATGGTTCAACTCCGGTTGATGTTCAGGTAATTCCTCTTTACGTGGGAAGTTTGGGCGAAACTGGCTCCGAGGCTGATACATATATCGGCATGATGAGCACAAATGCCCAACTCATTGCTAAAGGATTAAACCGCTGATTCATGGAATGGTTACTTGAGCCGTTTGCACTCGGCTTCCAGCAACGTGCACTGATTGGTGGTGCCCTTGCAGGTGTGATGTCTGCCGTGGTGGGCACCTGGCTTGTGCTGCGCGGGATGAGTTTTTTCGGTGATGCCTTCGTTCATGGGGTAGTACCGGGAATTGCCGCTGCCGTGGTGTTGGACGTCAACCCCGTCATCGGAGCAGCCGTTGCTGCGGTGGTGATGGTGATAGCGATTGAGACCGTGCACCGGCAAACAGCGCTCAGCGAAGACACGGCAATAGGTTTGCTTTTTGTTGGGATGTTGGCACTTGGCGTGGTGATCATCAGCCGTCTCGACAACTATTCCGGCTCACTTACTTCCATTCTTTTCGGCGATGCTCTCGGCGTAACCACCCAAGATTTGATTGGTCAGGCCGTGCTCACGGTGATCATCCTGGGCGCCGCATTTGCGCTCTATCGACCACTGCTTTCCCTGTCCTTCAATCGATCGAAGGCGAGTATGTGGGGAATGCAGCCCGCACGCACCCATGCTGCGCTGCTGATCCTCATCGCTGCTGCGGTTATCGGTAGTTACCAGTCCGTGGGAACCCTCCTGGTTTTCGGATTACTTGTTGGGCCACCCGCCACCGCGGCACTGCTTGCCCGGACAGTCCCGCAAATGATGAGTATCGCGATTGTCATCGCACTTATTTCCGTGTGGATCGGGCTTACGCTCAGCTATCACCTGAATACAGCGGGATCAGCCACCATGGCGATTGTTCCGATCGTGTTCTTCTTCCTGGTACTCATTGCTCGCAAGGTGCTACCGAGCCCGGCGCTTCGGGAGGATGCCCATGCCTGACGTAGTTCTCGGTCGAGACGTTGTTATTAATCGGGGTGACCATGTTGCGGTGCGAACCTCCGATTTCACTATTCCCGCGGATTCCATCACCGCCATCATCGGCCCGAACGGAAGCGGTAAATCAACCCTGTTGGACTCGATAGCCGGGCTCCTGCCCATCTCTTCGGGGACCTTGCATGTTCTTGGAACCACCCCCGATATTGGACAACGCCAGGTCTCCTACGTTCTGCAGCACACCGACATCCCCGCTGGAACACCACTCACCGTCCGTGAAGCGGTGATGATGGGTCGTTACTCATCCCTTGGTCTCTTTCGCAGGCCTTCTCGCAAGGATCGGGAAAGAGTGAGCGGAGCCATGGCCCGCCTAGATATTTCGGATCTCGCACACCGGCACCTACACGAACTCTCCGGCGGTCAACGGCAGCGCGTATACGTTGCTCAAGGTATTGCCCAGGATCACAGCATGCTGCTTCTCGATGAGCCGCTCACCGGCCTTGATCTGGTATCCGCGAAAACAATCGATTCCATCATCCACGATGAACCCGAGCGTGGTTGTTCAGTGGTGTTGACCACCCATGATTTGGAAGAGGCCAGGGCCGCTGATCATGTGATCCTGATGTCTGGTCGGGTGGTGGCCTCCGGTGCACCCGCTGAGGTACTTACGCATGCGAATCTCACCGAGGCTTATGGCCTGGGAGCCCTGCATGATGCAGATGACGAATCGGTCAAATACGCCGCAGACCACGAGCATGGCCATGATCATGGGCACTCACATGGCCACTAACTCCATTGGTGTGCGTTCGACTCGGCAGCGTGCCGCCGTGCTCGCAGCACTCGATGCGCTCACCGAATTCAAGTCCGCGCAAGAGATCCACGATCTACTTCGAGCGAATGGGGATAGCGTGGGCCTCACCACGGTGTATCGCTCACTCCAGGCAATGGCTCAGTCTGGTGACGTAGACGTGATCGTCCGCGAGGATGGTGAATCGGTCTACCGAAAATGCAGTGACACACATCATCACCATCTTGTCTGCCGCCAATGCGGACACACCGTGGAAGTAGCTGGGCCAGCGGTAGAGAAGTGGGCCGATCACATGTCAAGTGAGCACGGATTCACCGATGTGAGCCACACTCTGGAGATTTTCGGTCTGTGCGCGAACTGCAGCCGCTGACTATTTCTTAACGCCGCCGTATCTGCGATCGCGGGCTGCGTAAATCTCACACGCCTCCCACAGGTTGCGGCGATCGAAATCCGGCCACAGCGTGTCAAGGAATACCAGCTCGGCATAGGCAGACTGCCACAGCAGGAAATTACTGGTGCGCTGCTCACCGGAGGAACGCACGAACAGGTCAACATCTGGCATATCGGGCTCATAGAGATAGCGGTGGAAGTTCTTCTCGGTGATCGCCCCCGGATCTAACGCACCAGTTCTCACCTGCTCGGCAATATCAGTTATCGCATCAATAATCTCTGCGCGGCCGCCATAGTTCACGCACATCGTCAGCGTGAGTTTGTTGTTCTTCGCCGT
>JBJOIE010000057.1:0-4437 GCA_046047295.1 Actinomycetota bacterium
ACCGGCGCATAGGGGCGGGCAGGTCACTGCTTGGCCCGTGGCATACTTATGTGGTTCCGGTTCACGGGCCTTGATCCGAGGTTCGACCCGGTACACCGAGAGGAAATGATGAAGGCTGAGATTCACCCCGAGTACGTGGAAACCACGGTTACGTGCACGTGTGGCTCTACGTTCACCACTCGTAGCACCGCGAAGAACGGCGTCATTCACGCGGATGTTTGCTCGCAGTGTCACCCCTTCTACACCGGCAAGCAGAAGATCCTGGATACCGGTGGTCGCGTTGCAAAGTTCGACAAGCGCTACGGCAAGGCTGCCGGAGCCAAATAGCACACTTCCCGGGCGCCGGTCCGGGATCGGCCGCGTGTCTCCCCCGTCGCGCGGTCGGTCCCAGGCCGGCGCCCGTTCTTTCACTGAGTTTGTTGGGCGGATGAGGAGACCATGTTCGAGTCATGTGTGGATCTCGAGGTTGAGTTCTCCGATGTTGAAAAATCCCTCGCGGATCCGGATGTGCACGCCGATCAGGCGAAGGCGCGCACCCTAGGGCGCCGCTACGCGCAGCTCCGCCCCATTGTCACCACCTATCGCGAGTGGCGCCAACTCGATGATGACATCGCAGCGGCAACGGAATTGGCCGAAGTTGATGATTCCTTCGCGGCTGAGATCGCCGAAATGTCCGCGCGCCGAGACGATGTAGCTGATCGGCTGCGCACTCTGCTGCTACCGCGTGACCCGATGGACGATAAGGACGTGATCTTGGAGATCAAGGCGGGTGAAGGTGGCGAGGAATCAGCGCTCTTCGCGGGTGACCTTCTTCGCATGTACTTGCGTTATGCGGAGAGGCATGGATGGAGCACGGAACTGATTGAGGCCGTGGAATCTGATCTTGGCGGGTACAAAGATGTTTCCGTAGCAGTCAAGGCAAAGGGGGCGCCTGAACCTGGTGAGGCGCCTTTCGCGCGTTTAAAGTTTGAGGGCGGCGTTCATCGAGTCCAGCGAGTGCCCGTTACGGAATCCCAGGGTCGCATCCATACGTCGGCCGCAGGTGTTCTCGTGCTCCCAGAAGCTGAGGAAGTAGACGTGACCATCGATCCCAATGACTTACGTATTGATGTGTATCGGTCATCTGGGCCTGGTGGCCAGAGCGTGAACACCACCGACTCCGCGGTTCGTATCACCCACATCCCCACGGGAGTTGTGGTCTCGTGTCAAAACGAAAAGAGTCAACTGCAGAACAAAGAATCCGCACTTCGAATTCTTCGCTCGCGTCTCTTGGCCATCGCGGAAGAGGCGGCCGCCCAAGAGGCTTCGGATGTCCGGCGCTCCCAAGTGCGCACCGTTGACCGCAGCGAACGTATTCGGACGTACAACTTCCCGGAGAATCGATTGAGTGATCATCGGGTTGGCTACAAATCACATAACTTGGACCAGATTCTTGATGGTGACCTCGATGGCGTCATCGAGGCGTGTGTTGCGGCAGATCAAGCCTCACGTCTTGCGGAGACGGGTAGCTAGTGGATCCTGGCCTCGATTACACACACGGTGGCCGCGTGACGGTGCGCGATGTGCTCGTTGATGCCGAACGGCGACTTCAGCGCGGTGGTGTGCCTTCGGCCAGTGTGGATGCAGCCGAACTCGTGGCCTTTGCCTTGGGAACAACTCGTACTCGACTCTTCTTGCATGATCCGATAGACCCAGATCAGCGGGTGCGGATTGAAGCACTCGTTACCCAGCGGGTGAATCGTGTTCCGCTGCAACACATCACCGGGACCGCAGGTTTTCGTCGAATCGAATTGCAGGTTGGGCAAGGTGTGTTTATTCCTCGACCAGAGACCGAACTGGTGACCGAAGCCGCTATTCGAGAACTCATGGAATTACCGGAGCAGCGTCGGATCGCTGTCGATTTGTGCTCCGGATCTGGTGCGATTGCCCTGTCCCTGGGTGTGGAGGTGCCGGTTTGCAGAGTGTGGGCGGTTGAGTTTGACGATCAGGCGGTTCGTTGGACGCAGCAGAATGTGGATTCACATGCGCAGCGCCTTGGTTCCGCGGGCAGCTCGGTCACGGTGGTCCACGCAGATGCCACCATGGTTGCTGAGAGCGAGTTGGCAGAGCTCACCGGTAGATGCGCCGTGGTCATTAGTAATCCGCCCTACATCCCACTGGGCATGGTGCCGCTCGATCCCGAGGTGAGGGACCATGAGCCACGCGCTGCTCTCTTCGGCGGGGAGGATGGCATGGACCTCGTACGGGGTGTGGTTGCTACGGCTGCCCAGCTCCTAGAACCAGGTGGGATGCTGGTGATTGAGCATGCAGATGTTCAGGGCCCCTCGGGTGCACAGGGTGGGGTTCCCGGCGTGGTGGAACGGGCGCGTGAACGTGATGGCCGCCCCGCCTTCGTTGGCGTGGTCGATCGCACCGATTTCAACGGACGCCCCCGATTCACCGTGGCGCGACGAGCAGCGGGGTAGGTCCCGTGAGCATCGTGATTCCGTGCGCCGATTCGGAAAACAGGTCCCGGGCCGTCACTGCGGCCGCTGCCGCAATGAAGCGCGGAGCGTTGGTGGTTCTCCCAACCGAGAACGCATACGTGCTCGCCACGGATGCGTTCTCGGCACGCGGATGCGCTGCGCTTCGGCAACTCAAGGCATATTCCAGCGATACCCCCCTCGGGGTGCTCGTTCCGAGGCCAAGCACCGTTGCAGGAATCGCCGCGGGAGTAACGCCTTCGGTGAGTGACGCGATGCGGGCCGTGTGGCCAGGTCTTGTCACCTTCCTCTTACCTGCGCAGACCACACTGAACTGGGATCATCCGCCGGAGAGCCCGATCGCGGTTCGAATGCCAAATCACCCAGTTGCACTGGCGGTGTTGCGTGAGTTGGGTCCGATGGCCGTAAGCCCCCTCCCCGGCGCGGACGGGGCTGCGCAAAGGTCGATCCCCGGCCTCGATGTTGATGGGGTGGACGTGGTTTTGGATGCAGGCGCACTTGATGGTCACGCCGGAACCTGGGAGAACTCCGCTAAGCCGAGCACCGTAATCGACTTCACCACTTCGGCACCGCGCATCGTTCGCGATGGCGCATGGGATGAGCAACGGCTGCGTGTGCTGATTCCCGGCTTATGTGATGGCGAATAGGCTTAGCACTCAATCACATGCACGTACTGACCAGAGGGTGAAAATGGCTACTGAGCAATTCTGGGGCCCGGATTTCGGTGCACTGCAAAATGAAGATCCGAAAATAGCCGGGATCATCCTCTCTGAACTTGAACGCCTGCGCGGTGGTTTGCAGTTAATCGCGAGCGAGAACCTCACATCGCCAGCCGTGCTTGCGGCATTGGGCTCCACCCTGAGCAACAAGTACGCAGAGGGCTACCCACGTAAGCGTTACTACGGTGGTTGCGCCGAAGTTGATACCGCTGAGGAAATTGGAATTGCTCGCGCCAAGGAGTTGTTCGGTGCTGAGCACGCAAATCTTCAGCCACATAGTGGGGCGAGTGCGAACCTCGCTGCGTATGGCGCATTCGTTTCCCCTGGAGACACTGTTCTTGCCATGAGCCTGCCCCATGGCGGACATCTCACTCACGGCTCCAAGGTGAACTTCTCGGGCAAGTGGTTCAACGTAGTTTCGTACGGAGTGCGGCAAGACACCGAACTCATCGATTACGACGAAGTCCGCGCCTTAGCGCTCACCCATCAGCCAAAGATGATCATTGCCGGTGCCACGGCCTACCCGCGTCTCATCGACTTCGCCGCATTCCGCTCGATTGCAGATGAAGTTGGTGCAATTCTGATGGTGGATGCGGCTCACTTCATCGGCCTGGTGGCAGGCAAAGCAATTCCCAGCCCGGTGCCTTATGCAGACGTTGTGTGTTTCACCACGCACAAAGTATTGCGCGGCCCTCGCGGCGGAATGATTCTCTGCAAGGCCGAGCACGCAGCGAAGATCGACAAGGCGGTGTTCCCGATGATGCAGGGTGGCCCGCTGATGCACGCAGTAGCTGCCAAGGCCGTTGCACTCAAGGAAGCATCTACTCCCGCTTATCAGCAGTACGCGGCACAGGTAATTGCGAATGCGCAGGCTTTGGCCGCCGGCCTCGGCGAGCGCGGAATGCGCCCGGTGAGTGGAGGAACCGATACCCACTTGGCATTGATCGATCTCCAGGGCGTGGGTGTGACCGGTACGGAGGCCGAAGTGCGCTGTGATGCCAGCGGCATCACGCTCAACAAGAACGCCATTCCCTATGATCCGCAGCCACCGGCCGTGGCATCGGGCATTCGTGTGGGCACGCCATCAGTCACCACCCAAGGCATGGGTGAAGAGCAGATGGACACCATCGCCGAACTCATTTCCCGTGCAGTGCGCGATGCCGATGGAGCAGCTGCCGGCGAAATTGCCGCGGAGGTTCGTGCGCTCGTTACCCGCTATCCGGCATATCCCAGGG
>JBJOIE010000058.1:0-3642 GCA_046047295.1 Actinomycetota bacterium
CTGATCGAGCCCTGCGCGAGTTTCAACAGGGCGTGGGCGTAAATGCCGATGGAACCTGCGGCCCCGATACCTTCCGAGCCTTCGATCGGTTGACCAGAACCGTGGTGGGCGGTGATGCCACGACCCTGCGTGAACACGCATCACTCACCGCCCTGCAAACGGGGGTGGCAAACAAGGTGGTGGTGATCGATCCGGGTTCAGAAATTGATCCGCACCTCTGCCATGAATTCGCCGCGCGCGTTGAAGGCAGACTCGCCGCACTGGGCACGCAGGCGCTGCTCACCACCCGCCCGGGAGTGGCCGCACCAAGTGACGCGGATCGTGCGGCATTCACCAATAGCGTGGGCGCTGACCTGGTGATTTCCCTGCACGTGGATACCCATGCCAGTTCGCAACCCAATGGATTCGCCACCTTCTATTACGGCCATCCCCGCGGTGATGTCTATTCCCATATTGGTCGAACACTTGCCGAGTATGTGCGTGAGGAGATTGGCGCTCGCACTGACGTACTCGATTGCGGTTCGCACCCGCGCACCTGGGATTTACTACGCCTCACTCGCATGCCGGCCATTCGCGTGGACCTGGGCTACGTATCGAATTCGGGCGACGCCAGGAGGTTGGCGAGTCCGGCCTTTCATGAAGCGATTGCAGAAGCCCTCACCGCATCGGTGATCCGTATCTGCGCACCTGAGTAGCGCACGCAGCACCTCAGCGAGCCGTAATGGACCGCTGCTGCCTTGGCCACAGCAACCGTGCCAGGAATCCCAGCGCAAGCCCGGTGAGCGCCAAGGCGATCACCGCACCGATGACCCGCTGCGAATTCATGTCCGTATCGTATGCCCGTCGGAAGGAAGCACCATGGCCAGCGAAGGATCGCGCCTCGACCCCTGGGTTGATAGTTATGCGCAGCGCGCCCGCGGCATGGTGGCCTCTGAAATTCGTGCGCTGTTTTCCGTTGCCAGCCGCCCGGAGGTTGTCTCATTGGCTGGCGGCATGCCCTTCGTTCAGGCACTCAACATGGACGATATCGCCGCCAGTACGGCAGCACTCCTGAAGAGTCAAGGTCCGCAGGCACTGCAGTACGGATCCGGTCAAGGCGACGTCACACTGCGCGAACAAATACTCGAGGTCACTGCCGAGGTTGGTGTTCGGGCGCACCCCGATGACATCGTGGTGACCACCGGTTCGCAGATGGCCCTGGATCTGGTGACCCGCATCTTCTGTGATCCAGGTGACGTGGTTCTGGTGGAATCACCAAGTTATGTCGGTGCCCTGGGAGTATTTCGCAGTTATGAGTGCGATGTGCGCCACGTGGCCATGGATAGCAATGGGTTGAATCCCGTTGCACTGCGCGAAGCCATCACATCAGCCCGTGCCGAAGGAAAATCCATCAAGTTCATTTACACGATCCCGAGTTTCCATAACCCGGCCGGTATTTCCCAGGATCAGCACAGGCGCGAAGAAATCCTTGCCATTGCTCAGGAATTCGGTGTCTTGGTCCTCGAGGATGATCCCTACGGCCTGCTCGGTTTCACCGGTGAAGTACCGCAGGCGATTCGAGCTATGGATGATCAAGGTGTTATCTATCTTGGGTCGTTCTCAAAAACAATCGCATCAGGATTGCGGGTGGGCTGGGCCGTTGCACCACACGGTGTGCGCGAAAAACTTGTTCTAGCAGCGGAAGCAGCAACGCTGTGCCCATCCAATTACGCGCAGATGACCGTCAGCCGCTACTTGGCCACCCAACCGTGGCGAGAGCAGATCAAGGTTTTCCGCGAGGTGTACCGCGAACGCCGCGACGCGTTACTCGATGGGTTAGTCACGATGATGCCTGCTGGCACCACGTGGACGGTGCCCGATGGTGGTTTCTACTCGTGGCTCACCCTGCCTGAGGGCTTGGATGCCACCAGCATGCTGCCGCGGGCAATCTCTGAATTGGTGGCCTACGTCCCGGGTACGGGTTTCTACGTAAACGGTGATGGTCGCCGCAACCTTCGCCTGAGCTACTGCTACCCGGAGCCCGAGCGAATCAAGGAAGGCGTGCGTCGTCTCGCTGGAGTGGTGGAAACCGAACTCGAGTTGGCGCGCACCTTCGGCACCTCGGCAAGCCTGCATCAGCCCAGTGGTGAGTCCACTCCCTCGCCCGATCTCGCGTAGTACGAGTTTCATCGAATAGGAACAGGACGCATTCATGACTTCAGTTCTCGTGCTTTCCGGTGGCCTCTCCCCTGAGCGCGATGTCTCCCTGCGCTCAGGGAGGCGTGCGGCTGAAGCCATCCGCGAGGCCCGCCCGGATTGGGAGGTGCGTGAGGCAGACGTAGACGCCGGCCTGCTCGGCCTGCTCACCGATCATCGCCCGGATTACGTGGTACCCCTGCTCCACGGCTCGGCCGGGGAGGACGGCGCCCTACGAGACCTTCTTGATGCTCTCGATTTGCCCTACCTCGGCTCACAAGCAACCGCCTGCCGGTTGGCCTTCGATAAGCCGGTGGCCTCGGCGTTGGTTTCTGGCACCGGGATCGCGGTACCCGAATTCCTCGTCCTACCCCAAAGCTTCTTCCGGGAACTGGGTGCCGCAGCCGTGATGCAGGCAGTGGGTGAGCGCCTTGGGTTCCCGCTGGTGGTTAAGCCCACCCGCGGTGGGAGTGCACTCGGGGTTTCCGTGGTGCACTCGCCGGAGGAGCTTCCCGCGGCCATGGTGGGTGCCTTTTCCTATGCAGATACCGCGATGATTCAGCGCCATATTTCAGGTACCGAGATCGCGGCGAGCGTGATCGATTCTGATGAGGAGCCGCGTGTACTTCCGCTGG
Organism: Actinomycetota bacterium; assembly: GCA_046047295.1. Lineage (GTDB taxonomy): Bacteria > Actinomycetota > Actinomycetes > S36-B12 > S36-B12 > VGCC01. The sequence continues at coordinate 2,811 of JBJOIE010000058.1, forward strand.
TGGAGATAGTCCCCGAGGGTGATCTTTACGATTACAACGCACGCTATACGGCGGGAACAACGGAGTTCTTTTGCCCAGCACGCCTAGCCGATGACGTTGCCCAGGCGGTGCGCGATGTTGCACTCACCGTGCATGGTGCCTTGGGTCTGGAAGGCTTATCCCGCTGTGATGTGATCGTGGATGCTGAGGGCACGGTGTGGTTCTTGGAAGTCAACGTTGCCCCAGGTATGACGGAAACGTCTTTACTACCTCAGGCCATCAGCGCAGCCGATACCAGTCTCGGCAACATTCTGGCGAGCTTGATCGAGGCCTAATCAATCCTCGATTGCATCGACGATGCGGCGCAGATCTTCAATATCTGCGCACTCAATGATCAACGTTCCGCGTGAACGCGCATTGGCAAAACCCTTTGTACTGACACGGGTTTCTAGTGCATCAGCGGCACGGTCTGCGATTCCAGCAACGTCATCCGCAATCGCACCATCGGTGATCTTCTTGCGCGAGCGCTTCTTTGTTTGGCGTTCCTTTCCATCGGCATCACCGAGGATGATGAGCTCCTCAACACTGCGAACACTCAAACCTTCGGCAACGATGCGGGTGGCCATTCGTTCCATCGCATCGGGATCGTCTAAGGACAGAAGTGCGCGTGCGTGTCCCGCGCTGAGCACACCTGAAGCAACGCGGTTCTGCACATTCGGTGGCAACTTCAGAAGACGAATGGTGTTGGTGACGTGTGGGCGTGAACGCCCAATACGAGTGGCGAGTTCATCCTGCGTGCAACCAAAGTCATCGAGCATTTGTGAGTAGGCGGCTGCCTCTTCCAGAGCATTGA
>JBJOIE010000059.1:0-2926 GCA_046047295.1 Actinomycetota bacterium
GGCTACCACAACATTGTCAAGTCAGTGGAGAAGGCAGCAGAACTCATGGGAGGTGCCAAGTGACCGAAACAATCGAGACCCCAACAGCGCTCGGTCGCCCGATCAAGCGCAAGGAAGACGCAAAACTTCTGCACGGCCAAACCAACTGGACGGACAACATCCAACTACCCGGCACCGTGCACATGGCGATTCTGCGCAGCCCGTTCGCGCACGCCACCATCACCAAGCTCAACGTCAAGCCCGCACTTGACCAGCCCAATGTTGTTGGCGCCTATGGTGCTGAGGAACTCGGCGATCTCAACGGATCCATTCCGTGCGTGTGGCCGGTGACCGACGACATCGTGATGCCCGATTTCCCATCACTTGCCAAGGGCACCGTGCGTCAGGTGGGTGATTGCGTTGCAGTAGTGCTCGCCACGGACGCGCAGAGTGCGGTGGATGCTCTCGAAGCGATTGAGGTGGAGTACGAGCCCCTGCCCGTAGTGGTCGACATGGAAGAGGCCATCAAGCCTGGCGCCACTGCAATCCATGCGGATAAGGGAACAAATACCTGCTACGTCTACAACCTCGGCGGCGGCTATGAAGAGGTGAAGGCCAAGGCCGATGTGGTGGTTAAGCGCCGATTCATCAACCAGCGCCTTATCCCCGCATTCATGGAGCCACGTTCAGTGGTGGCCGCGCCCATGGGCATGAGCGATGAAATCACCGTGTGGTCTTCCACTCAGATCCCTCACGTGCTGCGGGTACTCCTGACATTGGTCACCGGAATCCCAGAGAACAACCTACGCATCGTTGCCCCCGATGTTGGTGGTGGTTTCGGTGGCAAGCTCCAGCTCTACAGAGAGGAAGTGCTCGTCACCCAACTCGCTCGCAAACTCGGCCGCCCAGTGAAGTGGACCGAGACCCGCAGCGAGGACATGGTCTCAACGCATCACGGTCGCGATCAAATTCAAGACATCGAGATTGCCGCCACCAAGGATGGGAAAATCCTCGGGCTGAATGTTGACCTCCTTGCCAACATGGGTGCCTATCTGCAGATCATCACTCCGGGTATTCCGCTTCTGGGAATGTTCATGTACCCGGCGATTTACAAGATGGACGCCTACAACTTCAAGTGCACGGGCGTGTTCACAAACACCACACCCACCGATGCCTATCGCGGGGCTGGTCGGCCTGAAGCTACATACGCCATCGAGCGGATTGTGGATGAGCTGGCCGCTGAGCTCGGTATGGATCCGATGGAACTTCGTGAGAAGAATTGGATCAAGCACGAGGAGTTCCCGTATACCACCGTTGCCGGCCTTACCTATGACACGGGTAACTACGAGGCAGCAACGGCAAAGGCACTTGATCTCTTCGGCATGGAGGAACTCCGCGCTGAGCAGAAGCAGCGCCGCGAATCCAATGATCCGGTGCAACTCGGTATTGGTATCTCGACCTTCACGGAGATGTGCGGCCTCGCACCATCACGCACCCTCGGTGCGTTGAAGTACGTGGCCGGCGGTTGGGAGCACTGCACCATTCGCATGCTGCCGACGGGCAAGGTGGAACTCATCACCGGCACGTCACCCCATGGTCAGGGGCACGAAACCGCGTGGAGCCAGATCGCCTCGAGCATCTTGGGCGTTCCCGTAGAAGACATCGAAGTGGTGCACGGTGATACCGGCCGCGCGCCCTTCGGCATGGACACCTACGGATCGCGCTCCCTCGCCGTAGGTGGCCAAGCCATCAAGCTCGCTTCGGAGCGCCTCGTTGAGAAGGCTCGGGTGATCGCTGCGCACCAACTCGAGTGCTCACCCGCCGATCTGGAATTCGTAGAAGGTGTCTTCCGGGTCAAGGGCGATCCCAGCAAGGAACAGGCCCTAGGCGCGGTGGCATTTGAAGCCTTCACAGCACACAACCTCCCAGATGGCGTGGAACCGACCCTGCAGGGTGAGGCAACCGTGGATCCGGAGGATTTCTCCTATCCGCACGGCACCCACCTCGCAGCGATGGAAGTGGATACCGAAACCGGCAAGGTGAAGTTGCGCAAGTACGTGTGCGTTGATGATGTGGGTATTCAGGTGAATCCGATGATCGTGGAGGGCCAAGTGCATGGCGGCCTCGCCCAGGGCATCGCACAGGCGCTGTATGAAGGTGCTTTCTACGATGAGGACGGTCAACCGCAAAACGCGAACCTGTCCACCTACCTCATCCCGGCAGCACCTGACTTGCCGTCATTCATCACCGATCACACGGTCACCCCATCCACCACCCACCCGCTGGGAACCAAGGGTGTGGGTGAAGCCGGTGCCATCGCCTCCACCCCGGCGATCATCAATGGGATCGTGGATGCGCTGCGCCCCATGGGAGTTACAGACGTCCCGATGCCGGCCACACCACTTGCCGTCTGGAGAACCATCCAGGCCGCGAAGGGAGGAAACTAAATGATTCCCGCATCCTTTGATTACACGAAGGTCACCACGGTTGATGATGCACTCGCTGCTATCGCAGCAGGTGGTGAAGACGCCAAGGTTCTTGGTGGTGGTCAATCACTGATCCCCGTACTGCGTTTGCGCCTCAACGCGCCATCGGTGCTCGTCGATTGCTCCGGCATCGACGAGATGATTGGTGTCTGCGAGGAAGGTGACAAGGTGATTGTCGGTGCAGCAACCACGCACCACGCCACCATGCGCGATCCACTGGTCAAGCAGCACGTGGAATTGCTGGCCAAGGCAACCGAAACCGTGGCCGATCCTCAGATCCGTCACCGTGGAACAAGCGGCGGAGCCATGGTGCACGCCGATCCCCGTTCGGATTTGCCCCCGGTAGCACTCGCCCTCGATGCGGAATTCCGTATTGCGGGTCCAGGTGGTAGGCGCACGGTTTCGGCCGAGGAATTCTTCTCAGGACCCTTCGAAACCGCGGTAGGCCCGGATGAAATTCT
>JBJOIE010000060.1:0-31154 GCA_046047295.1 Actinomycetota bacterium
CCTGGAGTAATCGTGAAGCGCACTGCCACAGCAGCCCTGACCCTCGCTCTCATAGCAACCGTTGCCGCGGCCACGCCGGCCTACGCCGAAGACATCAGCAAGGCCGGTTTCCAGACCAGTAACCCGCCAGCCTCGGCCCCACCCGGGGTCTCCCCTGAGGTGTTCTATGACTCGGCCACCGGCACCTATTACCTGCTCACCACGAGCATGCCACCCACCGAGTACCGCTCAAGTGATGGCGTGAACTGGACTCCCGTGGGCAATGCGCTCCCCATGGGTATCGATTGGTCCATCGTTCAAGAGGGTCCAAATAGTTATCGTCTCTATTACGCGGAAATGGCACCCACGGCCCCGGGTGCGCAGCCGGCAAAACCATGCGCCCCCGGTTCCAAGCAATTGCGCTATGCCACGTCGAGCGATCTGATCAATTGGACACCGCAACCCGGCACCTTGTTGAACGACGTTGGGTGCGGCGTGCCGCACGTGATGAAGACAACCGACGGACGGTACTTCCTCTACTTCAATAAGCAAGACACCCAGCACGGTGTGCGGGTGGCCACCTCCGCTGATGGTCTGAGTTGGTCAGAGCGCCCGGGCATCATTGCCAATACCCAAGACCTCGTTGACCCGGCGCCGATCGAAATGCCCGATGGTTCATTCATCATGATCGCTTCATCTATGGGTGGCCCACAGAGTGCCTCCGGCCTGCAGGAACTCCAAATCCTCAGTTCTAAGGATGCCATCACCTGGAACCTGAGGCCGCAGAAGCTTTATGTGGCTCAGGGCGCCAGCGTGCTTGATCCTTCCGTGGAACTCATCGATGGAAAGTTGCGTGTCTGGTACGGATACGCACCCAACGGAGATCACAACTCTTCGCGCATTGGCGTTGGCACCGTCACCTTCGATGGCAGTGGGTATCAACCAACGGCGTCCACTGTGACGAAGAAGAAGCCCGGTGATCCCTGCACCAAGAAGGGCGCGAAATCCGGGAAGCTCGTCTGCTACATGCACAAGGGTGACTTGATCTGGGTTCCCAAATCATTCGCTGCCAAGAAGCGCTAGGAAAGGGTGATCCACACCTTCCGTAACGGAGCGGTGATGGTCCACGTGGTCTGAGCACCATGTGGCAGCAGACCCACCACGCCCGGTGCAAGGTCAATGCGGCCACCATCTGAGCAGGTGACCGTGCCCTCCCCTTCGAGCACCACGAACACTTCTTCTACCTCGGTGTCTGTGGACTCACCCACGGAGTGCTCCCAGACACCGACCTCCATGTCGCCCAGGGTCGCCTCCGCGCTGACCGCGGTGGTCACATTCCCACTCACGTTGCGCCCGGCGTCGAGCGCACGGTGACTGAGCGGGACCTGGTTTGCGTCGAAGGAGCGAATCACCTTCGCAGCGTAAGCCTCACCTCAGCACTTATGCGCGATCGCCGCGTGCGCAAGTCCCTGGTGCTCGCTCGGGTCGATGGACGTGACCGTCGCCAGGAAGGCATCGGGATCCGTCTTGGTCCCATTGAGCCAGGTGCCGTTCACCTTGACCTGCTCGGTCAACTTGTCCGAATCCACCGTGTAGGGATCGGCAGATAGTTGCACCAGATCGGCGCGCTTGCCGACTTCGATCGAACCCAGATCCTTCTCCCGGAATAGCTGTCGAGCTGCATTGATGGTGTGCGCGCGGAGAGCATCGTCCAAACTCACTTGCTGTTCGGGGCCATGGAGGGTGCCCGACGGAGTGCGGCGGGTGACCATGCACTGGATGTTCAGCAGCGGAATCGGTGGGCTGACCGAGCCATCGTTGTGGAAGGTCACCAGCGCACCGGAACGGAAAGCGTCTCCCCCACGCATCCATTGGCTTCCGATTTCGGTCGGGAACATCTGACCGTCGAGCAGATCACCCCAGTAGATGAACTGGGCCGGCAGCAGAGAAATCGAGACGCCCAACGATGCAGCGCGATCGAACTGATCGCCGCGACAACCGCCCACGTGCTCGACCCGCCAGCGATGGTCGGTGCCGAGCAGACCGTTCGTTGCGAGCGCATGTTCGTAGGCGTCGAGCACCACGTCCAAGCCCACATCACCGTTCACGTGGAAGGCGAACTGCCAACCCAGCGGCGCGTACTTTGCAAGGATTTCATCGAGCTCGGCGCGGGTGTAGTTCATCATTCCTTCACCACCGGGGCCGAGCGGAATCTCCGCGTTCTTCACCACAGGTGAATCCAGGTAAGGGAAGGACGACGCGATGGTGCCCACCCAGGGCGATCCATCGGCCCACAACTTGATTCCCTGCTTCCACAAGATGTCCGAGGGTGCTGAGATGGCGATCTTGTCGCCACAGTCAGCTTCGATCGACATGTGATAGAGCGCAACACGCACGAGCGACTCAGGGACGGACGCGCATGCCTCATATCCCTTGAGCAGGTTGCCCTCGAACGTGTGCTCGGTAGTCATGGTGATGCCGTTACTGGACATCAAGGCGAAGAAGCGCGCCAAGGACTGCAACGGGTGCGGCACCGCTTGGCCGAGCACCTTCCCCGCCGCTTCGAGGACCGCAGCTGTCTCGTATGCGCGCCCGTTCGATGTGCCATCGTCGTTGCGACCGTAGCGAGCACCCACCGGATCAGCAGGGGGCTTTCCATCAGCCCAGCCATTCAACGTGATGGTGGCTGAGTTGAAGTAGGCCTCGTGGCCGGAGTTGTCGATCACCACCACCGGTCGGGAAGGGAAGAAGGCATCCAGATCGGTATTAGTGAGTTCCGGAGCACCCTGCAGCAGCCGGTCGAGACCGTTGAATAACAGCGCCTGGCCGGCCGGCAACTCGGCGTCGAGTTTCTTCCAGAATGCCTGGACATCGGCGTAGCCGGGATAACCCATGTACGGCGAAATCCAATACGCCGGGGACTGGGTGACCATGCCCCCGAGTGCAGGATGACTGTGCGCATCGATGAAGCCGGGCATCACCACATCGCTGCCCAGATCGGTGACGCTCACGCCCGGCGCCGCGGCCTGGACCTCAGCCAAAGTGCCAACGGCCGTGATGGTGCCGGACGTAGTGTCGATGGCGATCGCCTCGGCGCGTGGTTGAGCATCGTTCATCGTGATGATCGAGGAGGCCTTCACGATCAGATCGGCTGCCATGAGTTCCCTTTCGTAGGTTCGGTCAGTGGTGTCAGTGGCTAGCAGGGGGCGGGGCGGGCGGTGTGGACGGTGATGGATTAACTGGCGCCGGGGGCTGGACTTCGTGAGTTGGCTCACCGGACTTGCGAACCAACATGACCGCTACAAAGCCCGCGATCAACATGAACACCGCAGATGTGATCATGACTGTCGTGAACGCTCCGGAGTAACTCGTCACAGCATTTGCCAGCGCCTCCTTACCCAACTTAGTAGTTGGGTCGGTTCCGGAACGTGCAAACGCGTTGACCGAAGAGACCGCTGTACCGATCGAGTCGGATTGCACGCCGGCTTCCTCCAACCGACGGACCACGCCACCAATGGTGAATCGGTCGATGATCACGGTGGACATAGCAAGGCCGATCGAGTAGAAGAACTGACCGATCGTGGTGCGCGAACTGGTTACTGGACCAAATTGTGCCGGAGGGGCCACCTTCATGATCAGGGTGCCGAAGGGGATGGAGACCATAGCCACACCGGCACCAGTGGTCAACGTGCCCGGCAAGAAGGCCACAAAGGATTTCTGGCTACTGACCAGAGCCAGCATGACGAATCCCGCACTGGTGATGAGGGTTCCGATCAAGATCGTCGTGCGGCTACTCAGCCCCTTGCTCATCCAGCGTCCGGTAAGCAGGGCACTCACCACGCTAGCCGCGGTGAGCGGAACCTGCCAAAAGGCAATGTCGCGAGTGGATACGTCCGTCACGTACTGCCATAGGTTGGTTAACTGTAGGAAGGACACAGCGGTGCCAAAGTTGTAGATGAACCCGACAAGTATCGCTGCGATGAACAGCGGCGACTTGAATATGTGCACCGGGTAGAACGCCTTCTTAGACTTCGCTTCGTGTACGAAGAAGAGCGCGAACAGGACAGCACCGATGCCGAGCGGGAGCAGGGTTTGCGGTGAGGTGAAGCTGCGACCTAGTTGACTCACGCCGTAGAGCAATCCGACGATCCCGAGTCCGAGCAGGAGTTGGCCGACAACGTCGAGCTGGACGTCCTTCAAGGCTGGTTCCGGTGGCAGAACGATGGGCACGAGTAGGAAAGCGAGAATGGCCGTGACTGCGGTGACGAAGAAGCCGAGCCGCCAGTCCACGCCCACGAGGAAACTGCCTGCGAACATGAACACCAGGGTGGACAAACCAATAACGGCGCCGAACAAGCCGAGTGCGGCGGCCAACTGGCCGGGCTTGGCGACCGCCCGGATATACGCGAAGGATGCGCCGAACACGGCACCCAGACCCACGCCGATCACGGCCTGGCCAATGAAGTAGATGCCGGACACCGGAGCCAGGCCGGAAATGGCACTACCTGCGGCACCCACGAGCAGTGCGGCAAGGAGCACACGCCGCCTGCCGAGGCGATCGGCGAGTAGGCCCGTGGTGATCACAGTTGCCGCGACGAATAGCGTCTGAATACTCGCAGCGAGGGCCACCCCTCCCGCGGTCATGTTGAGGTCCCGGGACAGCGTGATCAGCGCGGTGCTGTTGATGTTGGGCGCCGCACCCTGGATGGCACCCATGATTCCCAACAAGGGCACAGCCAGGGCGATCAGGCGCGGGGCTTTCGTGGAGGTAGCGGGCGCGGGGGTACTCACAGCAGTTCCTTCATCACTGTCCCCACCCAACCAGAACACTTGTCGCTAGACAAATGGTTCAACACCTGTTAACCGGATTGCGCCCGAGATGCGTTACACCACTTAGGTGTATTGTTTTCCACATGTCTAGAACCAATATCGACATCGACGATGCGTTGGTGGAACGTGTGATGGTGCGATTTCACCTCAAGACCAAGCGCGAGGCGGTCGACTACGCCCTGCGTCACCTGGTCGGCCAGCCCATGACCCGCGAAGAGATGATCGCGATGGCCGGATCGATGCCGGACTTCGAGATTCCTGAGGATCCCCCCGAGTACGGCTTCGAGTGGCATGTCGATCCTCGCTGATACGTCCATGTGGGTTGATCACCTGCGGGACTCCGATACTGCGCTGGGGCGTCTCCTCACCTCCGGAAGCAGCGTCGCCTACACGGAACCTGTACTCATGGAGGTGCTTATGGGTGCCCGCAGCGACTCCGAGTGGTGCACACTCCGCCGTTTCATGACCGGTGCTGACCTGATCCCGTTCGAATCCATCGCGGACTTCGAAGGCGCTGCTCGCATCAACCGACAGGGTCGAGCGAACGGGATCACCCTCAGCAAGTTCGATTGCCTGATTCTCGCCGTCGCCAAGCGCACAGAAGTTGCACTTGTAACTCGTGACCAACGTCAAGCAGAAGTTGCACAGCTGATTGGGGTCCGGCTAGCGAGTTAATCCAAGGATCGCAGACTGCGCGTCTCGCGCTGGCGCGCCAACCAAAGCTCTGGCGACGGATATCCCACCTCTTCTAGAACCAATGGAAATCCGGGCATCACGGTCACACCCGAATTCTTTTCACCAGATTCCAACACTTCACCTGGCCAGGAACTATTGCGACGGTGATCCCCCACCGGAAGCATTACACCCACTAAGGAACGCACCATGGAGTGACAAAAAGCGTCAGCCTGCACTTGCATCACGGCCATTCCCGAATCATCACGCTGCCACGTAAGAAGCTGAAGCGTGCGGATTGTGCTGGCGAATTCCCGCTGCTTACAAAAGGGAGCAAAGTCATGCTCACCAAGTAGTGCTTGCGCTGCTTCATTCATCGCATCGAGATCCAATATCCGCGGATGGGCCAGTGCGGTATTGCGGAGTAGCGGATCCGGGCCATCTGCCGCATCACTTACTCGATAGGAATACCTACGCCAGATGGCGCAGAAACGAGCATCAAAGTCTTGTGACACTTCTTCAATACTCGTGACGCGCACATCGCCGGGCAGCGCGCGATTGATTCTGCGAACGTCTACGTCTTGCGGCCACACCGAAGCGTCCATGTGCGCCACCTGACCTCGCGCATGAACGCCAGCATCCGTCCGCCCCGCGCATTGCACTTCCACGGCCGCCCCGAAAAGGTGGCTCAGCACCTGCTGCAGGTCACCTTGAACGGTGCGCAAGCCCGTTGCCTCCGGCTGTATAGCCCATCCTGAGAATCCTGCGCCGTCGTAGGAAATGCCTAGGCGCAAACGGATCAGCCCGCCCCCGGAAACGGGTGCGGGCTGATCGAGGCTGTGCGATTCGCTCAGGACTCGTCCTTCGCTTCTTCTTTGGCCTCAACGGCTTCTTCAATAGCATCCGCCTCGGCAGGGGTTTCACCTGCTGCTTCGGCATCCACCGCAGCCTCTTGAGCTACGGCATCTGCTGCTGCAGTCTCTTCAGCGGGAGTTTCGCTTTCTTCGGTTGCGGCGGGAGCGACTGCCTCTTCTTTGGCCGCCTTCTCCTTCGCTGCGCGCTTGGTTGCGCCCGTTGCTTCGGCTACAACCTGCTCGGCCATCGGCTCCACGAGTTCAATCACGGCCATGGGGGCGTTGTCACCCTTGCGCGGACCAATTTTGGTGATCCGGGTGTAGCCACCATGGCGACCCGCGTACTGCGGAGCAATCTCAGTGAAGAGCACGTGCACCACGGACTTGTCACGAACAACGGTCATCACCCGGCGACGCGAGGCAAGATCGCCACGCTTGGCCAAGGTGACCATCCGCTCGGCCAGGGGGCGCAAGCGCTTTGCCTTGGCTTCAGTGGTGGTGATCTTGCCGTGCTCGAATAGTGAAGTGGCGAGGTTGGCGAGTATCAATCGCTCATGCGCCGGACCGCCGCCGAGGCGGGGACCTTTAGTTGGCGTAGGCATTTTCTTTCTCCTATTTCTTCAGCTCGCCTAGAGCTGCTCGTCCTCGGGGAACGCGAAGTCTTCGCCTTCCTCATCCTCGTCATCTGAGAAGTACACGGCAGCCCCGGGATCGAATCCGGGCGGGCTGTCCTTGAGAGCCAGGCCAAGCCCAGCAAGCTTGACCTTGACCTCATCGATTGACTTCGAACCGAAGTTACGAATGTCGAGCAGATCGGCCTCCGAGCGCGTAATGAGCTCGCCCACGGTGTGGATGCCTTCACGCTTGAGGCAGTTGTAGGAGCGAACGGTCATATCCAACTGCTCAATCGGCGTGGAGAGCTGCTCGGCAGCGAAGGCATCGACCGGCGACGGGCCGATGTCGATGCCCTCAGCATCCACGTTGAGTTCACGGGCTAGGCCGAAGAGCTCCACCAGGGTCTTACCTGCTGATGCGATGGCATCGCGCGGGAGCATCGAAGACTTGGTCTCCACGTCAAGCACCAACTTGTCAAAGTCGGTGCGCTGCTCAACGCGGGTGGCCTCAACCTTGTAGCTGACCTTGAGGACAGGCGAGTAGATCGAATCCACCGGGATCCGGCCAATCTCCTGGCCGGGCTGCTTGTTCATAACGGCGGGGACGTAGCCGCGGCCACGCTCCACCACAAACTCGATCTCGAGGTGACCCTTGTCATTGAGGGTGGCGAGGTAGAGGTCTGGATTGTGAATCTCCACGCCAGCCGGGGGCTGAATGTCACCGGCAGTGACAGCGCCAGCGCCATCCTTGCGCAGGTACATCACAACCGGATCATCATGATCGGAGGAAACAACCATCTGCTTGATGTTCAAGATCAGCTCGGTGACATCTTCCTTAACACCGGGAACGGTGCTGAACTCGTGCAGCACGCCGTCGATGCGAATGCTGGTGATGGCAGCACCGGGAATCGATGAAAGCAACGTGCGGCGAAGCGAGTTGCCGAGGGTGTAGCCGAATCCGGGCTCAAGTGGCTCGAGGATGAACCGTGAACGGAACTCGGAGATGGGTTCTTCCGAAAGGATCGGACGCTGACTAATGAGCACTTCTTACTTCCTTCCCGCAACGACCGCTATTTGACGTTGCGATTCTTCGTAAGGATGGCGCGCGCGGGATCACGCGCGCCGCACTACTACTTGGAGTACAACTCGACGATGAGTTGCTCTTGAACCTGGGTGTCGATGACCTCGCGCGCCGGCAGCGAGTGCACGAGTACGCGCATCTGCGACGGAACAACTTCGAGCCATGCGGGAACTGGCTTCTCGCCAACCTCTGCATGGGCCACGATGAACGGAGTCATCTCCTTGGACTTCACGCGAACTTCGATGATGTCGCCTGGGGAAACACGGAAGGAAGGAATGTTGACCTTCTTGCCGTTCACCGTGAAGTGACCGTGGGTGACGAGTTGGCGCGCCATGTCACGTGACTTGGCAAAGCCTGCGCGGAACACCACGTTGTCCAGGCGGGATTCGAGGATGCGCAGCAGGTTGTCACCGGTCTTACCGCTTTGACGGTTGGCCTCGGCGAAGTAGTTGCTGAACTGCTTCTCGAGAACGCCGTACATGCGAACGGCCTTCTGCTTTTCGCGCAACTGGAGCAAGTACTCGCTGTCCTTGCTGCGACCACGGCCGTGCTGGCCGGGCGGGTAGGGCCGCTTTTCGAAGGGGCACTTCGGTGACTCGCACTTGGCTCCCTTGAGGAACAGCTTCATTTTCTCGCGACGGCACCGCTTGCAATCTGCGTCTGTATAACGCGCCATGACCTAGTTCTCCTAAATTATTTCTGCTGCGCGATCAGACGCGACGACGCTTGGGTGGACGAGTTCCGTTAAAGGGAACGGGGGTGACATCAGAGATCGAGCCCACTTCGAGACCAGTGGCCTGCAGTGAGCGGATCGCGGTCTCACGGCCGGAACCGGGACCCTTGACGAATACGTCAACGCGACGCATGCCGTGCTCCATCGCGCGACGTGCGGCTGCCTCGGCGGCGAGTTGAGCGGCGAAGGGAGTGGACTTGCGGCTGCCCTTGAAGCCCACCTGACCCGCTGAAGCCCAGGAGATCACCGCGCCCGTGGGATCGGTGATCGAAACGATTGTGTTGTTGAACGTGCTCTTGATGTGAGCTTGACCCACAGCCACGTTCTTCTTTTCCTTGCGGCGCACCTTCTTGGCGCCGGCACCCTTGGGAGGCATATGAATTCTCTTCCTTTAGCGAATGGTTAGTGGGGGCTACTTCTTCTTGCCAGCGACGGTCTTGCGCGGACCCTTGCGGGTACGGGCATTCGTGTGCGTGCGCTGACCACGGACGGGCAGACCCTTGCGGTGCCGGAGTCCTTGGTAGCAGCCAATCTCCACCTTGCGACGAATATCTGCCGCAACCTCACGCCGCAGGTCGCCTTCGACCTTGAGGTTGGCGTCGATCCAATCGCGAAGGGCGAGCGCCTGATCATCAGTGAGATCTTTTGAGCGCATGTTCGGATCGATGCCGGTGGCTTCGAGTGCACGGGCGGCCTGTGAACGGCCCACTCCGTAGATGTAGGTAAGCGCAATTGCCATGCGCTTTTCGCGTGGAAGATCCACGCCAATAATGCGTGCCATCAGGCGGTCTCTCTTCTATCTCAGCACGGGGTTTGTGGTGGAAACCCAATCCAGTCCGCCAAGACTGGTCCGTGGCCCCGTGGCCGCGGGTGTCGTCTGCAATTCCTTGCAGGGTCGGGGTTTTCCGTGGATGGTGCGTCAGGTTGTCTCCCTGATGCACCGCAGTGTCAGGACTAGCCCTGGCGCTGCTTGTGCCGAACGTTCTCGCAGATCACCATGACCCGACCATGACGACGAATGACCTTGCACTTGTCGCAGATCGGCTTGACGCTCGGTTGCACCTTCATGATGACTCTCTTGACTCGATTCGGCTGGTTACTTGTAGCGGTAGACGATGCGGCCGCGGGTGAGATCGTATGGAGAGAGCTCCACCACTACCCGATCGTCAGGAAGGATTCGGATGTAGTGCATCCGCATCTTTCCACTGATATGTGCAAGGACTTGGTGCCCGTTATCGAGCTCCACGCGGAACATCGCATTGGGAAGCGACTCAGTGATCGTGCCCTCGAGCTCGATCGCTCCGTCTTTCTTTCCCACGAAATTCCTGTCCTCTCACGTTCGAACCTTCCAGACACACGCCTGCCCAGACCCCTAAGGGCCCAGAACCTGCGGATGGACGGGGAAGCCCGATATCAGCCGTCGAAGTCTACGCCTTGCACCCTTGTGCACCTAATTCGGGTCCCCCGCCTCCGAACTGGCAGGTGTTGACGGTCGAACTGGCAGCTTTCAGGGGCCGAGATGGCACTCGGTGCCCTCTCGGCCCGTCAGAACTGCCAGTTCGAGCCCTGAAACCTGCCCAGTTCGGCTAGAGGCGGGTGCCTTCGAGTGAGGTAAGTACCCAGGGGCCTTCATCGGTGATGGCAACGGTGTGCTCCCAGTGGGAGGCGCAGGAATCATCATCGGTGACCACGGTCCACTCATCGGCAAGGACGCGTACCTGGGCCTTGCCCAGTGTTGCCATCGGTTCGATGGCTAGGGCCATCCCCACCTTGAGTTTCGGACCTTGACCCGGTTGACCGTAATTGGGAACCGGTGGGTGCATATGCATCTCGGTGCCGATGCCGTGACCCACGTACTCCTCGACGATTCCATAGTTACCGGCCGAGCGAATGACCTTTTCAATGGCGTGACCGATATCGGAGAGGTGGTTGCCCGCACGTGCCATGTTCAGGCCCGCCCACATCGATTCCTCGGTTACCCGCGATAACTCAGCGACCTCGGGGGCAACTTCGCCAATCAGAATACTGATTGCGGCATCACCGTGCCAGCCGTCAACGATTGCACCGCAATCAACGGAAAGCAGATCACCTTCCTTAAGCACTTCATCACCGGGGATGCCGTGCACCACAGCACTGTTGACTGACGTGCAGATGACCGCAGGGAATCCGTGGTAACCCAAAAAAGACGGTGTGGCACCACGTTCACTGATGCAATTGCGTGCAATCTGATCGAGATCGCGGGTGGCCATACCCGCTGCTGCCGTTTGCTTAATGGTGTTCAGTGTTTCAGCAACAACGAGACCAGCCACCCGCATCTTTTCGATTTGTTGCGGGGTCTTTATCTGGATGGAGTTTCCGCGACCAAACATTTAGGCACTCACGTTGAGAGCGGCAAGCACACGCGCACTGACATCTGGGATTCCACCCATGCCATCAACTTGAACCAAGAGATCACGGGATGCGTAGAGCGCCAGGAGTGGTGCCGTTTGTTCGGCATACACCTCAAGGCGGCGGCGAATCACTGCTTCCGTATCGTCAGCGCGGCCTTGATCAGCAGCACGCTTCACCAGCCGGCTGACCACCTCATCTGTATCCACCGTGAGTTCAACAACGTGATCGAGGGCATGACCATCCGAGCGCAGCATCGCATCGAGTTCCGCAACCTGTTCCACCGTGCGCGGATAGCCGTCGAGGAGGAAACCTGGATTGCAGTCGGCATGGCTGAGGCGATCGCGCACCATCGCATTGGTAACACCATCAGGAACGTATTCACCAGCATCCATGTATTTCTTGGCTTCAATACCAAGTGGGGTTCCCTCGGAAACATTGGCGCGGAAAATATCGCCGGTGGAGATGTGCGGGATACCGAGAAGATCAGCCACGACGGCGGCCTGAGTTCCCTTACCGGCACCGGGTGGGCCCATGAGCAATAAGCGCATCGCTCCCCCCTTAACCCAAGAATCCTTCATAGTTGCGCTGCTGCAACTGCGATTGGATCTGCTTGACGGTATCGAGACCCACGCCCACCAGGATTAGCAGGCTGGTGCCACCGAAGATGAAGTCCTGTGCAACCCCGAGGAATCCGAATGCAAATACCGGCAGGATCGCGATGAGGCCAAGGTAGAGCGAGCCCGGCGCGGTGAGCCTGGTGAGCACGTAGTCGAGGTACTCCGCCGTGGGCTTACCTGCGCGGATACCGGGGATGAAGCCGCCATATTTCTTCATATCGTCGGCTACGTCAGTGGGGTTGAAGGTGATGGACACGTAGAAGTACGCGAAGAAGATGATCAGCACGAAATAGGTGAGCAGGTACCAGGTGCCCGTGCCCGTGCCGAAGTTCTGTTGCACCCACTGAGCCCAACCGGCCTGACTACCGGTGAGTTGCACCAGCAACGTAGGTAGGAAGAGAAGTGAAGAGGCGAAGATGACCGGGATAACGCCGGCCATATTGACCTTCAGCGGGATGTAGGTGGAGGTTCCGCCATACATTCGCCGACCCACCATGCGCTTGGCGTACTGCACGGGGATACGGCGCTGGGCTTGCTCCACGAAGACCACAAAGGAGATGACCGCCAGGCCCACCAACAGGGTGATGGCGAAGGTGAAGGAACCGCGCGAGGAGAAGATTGTGGCGAACTGTGCCGGGATGGTTGCGATGATGGAGGTGAAAATCAGTACGGACATGCCATTACCCACACCACGCTCGGTGATCAGCTCGCCGAACCACATAACCATTGCCGTGCCAGCGGTCATGACAATGATCATCACCAAGATGACCCACACGCCCTGGTTCGGGATGATCTGCTCATTACAACCACTGAAGAGGGCACCGGGGGTGCGCGCGAGGGAAAGGATCGCGGTGGACTGCAGGATGGCTAGACCAATAGTGACGTAGCGCGTGTATTGAGTGATCTTGGCCTGACCGGCCTGCCCATCCTTCTTGAGCATCTCCAGGCGTGGGATCACCACGGTGAGCAATTGCAGGATGATGCTCGCGGTGATGTAAGGCATGATGCCCAGGGCAAAGACGCTGAGTTGGAGCAAGGCTCCACCACTGAACAGGTTGATGAGTGCGTACACCGAGTTGTCTTGCACCACGTCGATACACCGCTGGATAGCGGCGTAATCAACACCCGGCGTGGGCAGTACGGCACCCAGCCGGTAGAGGGCAAGTAAGCCCAAGGTGAAGAAGATCTTCTTGCGAAGATCTGGGGTCCGAAGGGCGGCTCCGAACGCACTAATGTGCACTGTGCCTCCCGCTTAGAGTTCGGTTACGGATCCGCCTGCAGCGACGATCTTGTCACGGGCCGCACCCGAGAACTTATCCGCGGTCACCGTAACGGCAACCGAGATATCGCCCTGACCGAGAACCTTGACCGGCTCGCCCTTACGTACGGCACCCTTGGCCACGAGATCGGCAACGGTGACGTTGCCACCCTTCGGGAAGAGCTTCTCCAGCGTGGCCACGTTGACCACCTGGAAGACCTCTTTATTAGGGCTCTTGAATCCCTTGAGCTTGGGTAGACGCATATGCAGGGGCATCTGGCCACCCTCGAAGCGCGCCGGCACCTGGTAACGGGCCTTGGTTCCCTTGGTGCCACGGCCAGCGGTCTTGCCTTTGGAGGCTTCGCCACGGCCCTTGCGGGTCTTGGGGGTCTTGGCACCCGGAGCTGGGCGCAGGTGATGTGCCTTGAGCGCCATGTCAGTCAACCTCCTCGACAGCAACCAGGTGCGAAACGGTGTTCACCATGCCGCGAATCTCTGGCCGATCTTCCTTCACAACCACATCGCCGATGCGCTTGAGACCCAGCGAGCGCAAGGTGTTGCGCTGCGAGCTCGTGCCACCGATCTCAGACTTCTTCTGCGTGACCTTCAAGCGCGCCATCATGCACCTGCCGCAGCCCGTGCCCGCAGCATTGCAGCAGGGGCAACATCTTCAAGTGGAAGACCACGACGAGCAGCAACGGCCTCTGGCTGCTCAAGCAACTTGAGTGCAGCAACTGTGGCGTGAACGATGTTGATGGCGTTGTCTGAGCCCATGGACTTGGACAAAACATCATGGATACCGGCGCATTCCAACACGGCGCGCACCGGACCACCGGCGATAACACCGGTACCGGGGGCTGCCGGACGCAGGAGCACCACACCGGCTGCGGCTTCACCTACAACCGGATGAGGGATGGTGCCCTGAATGCGGGGAACCTTGAAGAAGTGCTTCTTAGCTTCTTCTACACCCTTGGCGATGGCCGCGGGAACTTCCTTGGCCTTGCCATAGCCCACACCAACATTGCCGTCTCCATCACCAACAACAACAAGTGCGGTGAAGCTGAAGCGGCGGCCACCCTTGACCACCTTGGCTACGCGGTTGATCGTGACGACGCGCTCAATAAACGCCGACTTCTCCTCGCGGGGGGCGCGATCCTTGCGCTCCTTGCGGTCTCCCGCACCGCCACCGCGGCGCGTGGTTGCTGACATGGATTTCCTCTTTTCCGTCTGCGTTGTAATTAGAAGTCGAGTCCGGCTTCGCGTGCACCCTCAGCAAGGGCAGCTACACGACCATGGAACTTATTGCCACCGCGATCGAAGACCACTGCGGATACCCCAGCAGACTTCGCGCGCTCGGCAACGAGCTGGCCCACCTTGCGAGCCTTGGCGGTCTTATCGTCTTTGGCGCCCCGGAGATCAACTTCCATGGTGGAAGCCGAAGCCACGGTACGGCCTTCGGTGTCGTCGACAACCTGAGCCACCATGTGACGGGCAGAACGGGTGACAACCAAGCGTGGCCGCTCGGCCGTGCCGGCAACCTTCTTGCGCACCCGGACGTGCCGGCGCTTGCGGCCAACGGCAATCTTGTTGCCGGAGCCGAGTTCGGTTCCGTAGGCGGTCATGGCTACTTACCTGCCTTTCCGGCCTTGCGGCGAACAACTTCGCCTTCGTAACGCACGCCCTTGCCCTTATAAGGCTCAGGCTTACGAATCTTGCGGATGTTGGCTGCAACTTCGCCAACCTTTTGCTTGTCGATACCGACAACCTTGAACTTGGTTGGGCTTTCCACGGCAAAGCTGATGCCTTCAGGGGCAGTAACAACTACCGGGTGGCTAAAGCCGAGGCTGAACTCGAGATCGGTGCCCTTGGCCGCAACGCGGTAGCCGGTGCCCACGATCTCAAGACCCTTCTCGTAACCCGTGGTCACGCCCGTGACCATGTTGGACACGAGGGTTCGGGTTAGACCGTGACGCGCCTTGGCATCACGCTCATCATTGGGGCGAGTGACCACGATGGCATCCGCCTCAACGCTTACCTCAATGGGCTCGGCGATGGTCATGCTCAAAGTGCCCTTGGGGCCGGTGACGGTGATATCGCGGCCATCGAGATTGACCGATACACCGGAAGGAACCGCGATGGGCATACGTCCAATACGTGACATGGTGGCTCCTCCCCTACCAGACGTAGGCGAGGACTTCCCCGCCTACACCCTTCTGCTGAGCCTGACGGTCGGTGAGCAGACCGGAGGACGTGGACAGGATCGCGATACCGAGTCCGCCGAGTACACGCGGTAGCGACGTGCTCTTCGCGTAGACGCGGAGCCCTGGCTTGGATACCCGGCGCAATCCGGCGATGGAGCGTTCGCGGGTCGGGCCGTACTTCAACTGGAGGGTAAGCGTCTTGCCTACCTCAGCATCAGCTACCTCGTAACCAGCGATGTAACCCTCGGACTTCAAGATCTCCGCGATGTTCGCCTTGATCTTGGAGTGGGGCATCGCCACGGAATCGTGGTACGCCGAGTTTGCATTGCGCAGACGGGCGAGCATGTCCGCGATGGGATCGGTCATTGTCATGGCCTCGAGGCCTTCCTCGCCGTGGTATCCGTCAGAGATGTTCTGCTGGACCTGCGGCGCCTTGAATTACCAGCTGCTTTTGGTTACTCCGGGTAGTTCACCTGCGTGCGCCATTTCCCGGACGCACACGCGGCACAACCCAAACTTGCGGTACACCGAGTGCGGGCGACCACACTTGGTGCAACGGGTGTAAGCGCGGACCTTGAACTTCGGGGTCTTGCGCTGCTTCTGGATCAGAGCCTTCTTAGCCACGATCAGGCCTCCTTGAACGGGAATCCGAGGAGACGCAGCAGTGCACGGCCCTCATCGTCGGTCTTTGCGGTAGTGACCACGGTGATGTCCATACCGCGGGCGCGATCAATCTTGTCTTGATCGATCTCGTGGAACACCGACTGCTCGGTCAAGCCGAAGGTGTAGTTGCCATGGCCATCGAACTGCTTGGGCGAAAGGCCACGGAAATCGCGAATGCGCGGCAGGGACACCGAAAGCAGGCGATCAAGGAACTCCCACATGCGATCGCCGCGCAGAGTGACGTGGGCGCCGATCGGTTGACCCTCGCGCAGTTTGAACTGGGCGATGGACTTGCGTGCCTTGGTGACCTGCGGCTTCTGGCCGGTGATCTCGGTGAGATCACGGATGGCGCCTTCAATCAACTTGGAATCACGTGCAGCTTCACCCACACCCATGTTCACCACGATCTTGGTGAGGGTGGGCACCTGCATCACGTTGGCGAAGTCAAATTCGCTACGCAGCGCAGGAACGATCTCCTCGCGATAGCGCGCCTTCATGCGCGGCATGGTTGCGGTGGTCATCACTAGATGTCCTTCCCAGTACGGCGTGAAATGCGCACGCTGCGCTCGGCTTCGTAGGTGGAGCCGTCTGGACGACGCTTCTCCACCTTCTCCTTGCGGTATCCGATGCGGGTGGGGCGATTGTCTTCTGGATCAACGATCATCACGTTGGACACGTGAATCGGTGCTTCCATCGTGACGATGCCACCGGTCTTGGCGCCACGTGCATTTTGACCAACGCGGGTGTGCTTCTTGATGCGGTTCACACCCTCAACGATGATGCGATCGCTATCCGGGTACACCTCGATGACCTTGCCGGTCACTCCGCGATCCTTGCCAGAAATGACCTGGACGAGGTCACCCTTGCGAATGTTGAGCGCCATGATTACAACACCTCCGGTGCGAGCGAGATGATCTTCATGAACTTCTTCTCACGCAATTCGCGGCCAACTGGGCCGAAGATGCGAGTTCCGCGGGGTTCACCATCAGTCTTGAGGATGACGGCTGCGTTCTCATCGAAGCGGATGTAGGAACCATCGGCACGACGGCGCTCCTTGCGGGTGCGCACAATCACGGCCTTGACCACATCGCCCTTCTTCACGCCACCACCGGGGATGGCGTCTTTGACGGTGGCGACGATGATGTCGCCGATGCCGGCGTAGCGGCGCCCCGAGCCTCCGAGGACCCGGATGCACAGCAGCTCCTTCGCGCCGGTGTTATCGGCAACGCGAAGCCTGGACTCTTGCTGAATCACTGCAGTCTCCTGATCCTTACTTGGCCTTCTCGAGGATTTCCACAACGCGCCAGCGCTTGGTGGCTGACAGCGGGCGGGTCTCCATCACGAGCACGCGATCGCCCACACCGGCGGTGTTGGCCTCATCATGTGCCTTGAGCTTGCTGGTGCGACGCACCACCTTGCCGTAGAGCGGGTGCTTGAAGCGGTCTTCCACCGCTACCACCACGGTCTTGTCCATCTTGTCAGAAACTACGAGGCCCTCACGAACCTTGCGGTTTCCACGGTCACTTTGCGTTGCCGTGCTCATGCTGCACCCTCACCCTCGGCGATGGGCGTGATACCCAATTCGCGCTCACGCAGGATCGTGTAGATCCGCGCAATGTCCTTGCGGACGGCGCGTAGCCGTCCGTGGTTCTCCAACTGGCCAGTGGCGCCCTGGAAGCGAAGGTTGAACAGTTCTTCCTTCGCTTCGCGCAACTTGGTGGTGAGTTCCGCATCATCAAGGTTACGGAGTTCACCTGCAGTGGTGCCGGTTGCCATTAGCTTTCACCTGCCTCATCGCGCCGCACGATGCGGCACTTCATGGGGAGCTTGTGCATTGCACGAGTAAGTGCAGCGTGCGCAATCTTCTCGTCTGGATAGGAGAGTTCGAACATCACGCGACCAGGCTTGACGTTGGCCACCCACCATTCGGGGGAACCCTTACCTGAACCCATGCGGGTTTCCGCTGGCTTCTTGGTCAACGGCCGATCCGGATAGATGTTGATCCACACCTTGCCACCACGGCGAATGTGCCGGGTGATGGCGATACGCGCGGATTCAATCTGCCGGTTGGTGACGTATGCGGGCTCAAGAGCCTGCAGTCCGTAGGTACCGAAGGTCACCTGGGTACCACCCTTGGCCACGCCACGGCGTGTGGGGTGATGCTGCTTGCGGTGCTTGACCCTGCGGGGAATCAGCATGATCAGGCCTCCGTTCCTGCTGGCTGTGCGGCTGCATCTGCAGCAGCCATTTCTGAGTTTGCTTCGAGCACGGTCTCGGCTGCGTTGGCCTCAGCGGCGAGTTCAGCGTTGTCATCACGTGCGCGGCGCGGACGATCAGGACGCTTCGGCGCATTCAGGCGGGCCTGGGCTGCTGCGGCTTCACGCTCGGCGCGAGTGGCCAATGCCTCACCCTTATAGATCCATACCTTCACGCCGATTCGACCGAAGGTGGTACGTGCCTCATAGAAGCCGTAGTCGATATCGGCACGCAGCGTATGCAAGGGAACACGACCCTCGCGGTAGAACTCGGTGCGACTCATTTCCGCACCACCGAGGCGGCCGGAAACCTGAACCCGGATGCCCTTGGCTCCGGCCTTCATGGCGCTCTGCATGCCCTTGCGCATTGCGCGACGGAAGGACACGCGGCTCGAGAGCTGCTCAGCGATGCCTTGAGCAACAAGCTGTGCCTCGATCTCGGGGTTCTTGACCTCGAGGATGTTGAGCTGCACCTGCTTGCCGGTGAGCTTTTCCAGATCACCGCGGATGCGGTCAGCCTCAGCGCCACGGCGACCGATCACGATGCCGGGACGTGCGGTGTGAATATCAACGCGAACACGATCACGCGTGCGCTCAATCTCAACCTTGGCAATGCCGGCGCGCTCCATGCCATCGGTGAGCAGGCGGCGGATCTTGACGTCTTCCTCAACGTAATCGCGATAGCGCTGACCTGACTTGGTGCTATCGGCAAACCACCGTGAGGTGAAATCCGTTGTGACACCCAGGCGGAAGCCATGCGGGTTAACTTTTTGACCCACGATTAGCTCTCTTCCTTCGGGGCCGCGGTCTTCTTCGCGGCAGTCTTCTTGGCTGGTGCCTTCTTGGCGGTGGTCTTCTCGGCGGTGGCCTTCTTCGCCGGCGCCTTCTTGGCTACCGGCTTCTCCTCGGGCTCAGCAATGGCCTTGGCCACGGCCTTCTTCGAGGGCATGGGCTTGGTTGCAATGCCATCGCCCACGATCACGGTGATGTGGCTGGAACGCTTGCGGATCCGATAGGCACGGCCCTGGGCGCGTGGGCGGATGCGCTTCATCGTGGGGCCCTCATCCACGAATGCGGCGGTGACCACGAGCTCGCGAGCATCCATGCCGTGATTGTTCGTGGCATTGGCGATCGCACTTGCAAGAACCTTGCCCACCGGCTCGCTGGCTGCCTGCGGTGCGAACCGCAGCACTGCCTGCGCATCATTTGCCTGCATCCCACGGATGAGGTCAATGACACGGCGCGCCTTCATGGGCGTGACGCGGACGTACCGCGCTTGGGCCCTGGCTTCCATCGCTATCCCCTTGCTGTTAGTTACTAATGCTGAAATGTCTCGTGCGCTACTTGCGCTTGGCCTTGCGGTCATCTTTGACGTGGCCGCGGAAGGTGCGCGTGGGTGCAAACTCACCCAGTTTGTGGCCAACCATGTTCTCGGAGATGAACACCGGAACGTGCTTGCGACCATCGTGCACCGCGATGGTGTGACCGAGCATTGCCGGCACGATCATCGAGCGGCGTGACCAGGTCTTGATCACGTTCTTTGATCCAGTCTCGTTCGCAACGTCCACCTTCTTCATCAGGTGGCCGTCCACGAAGGGACCCTTCTTCAGGCTACGAGGCATATCGGTTACCGCTTCTTTCCGGTCTTGCGTCGGCGGACGATGAACTTGTCGCTCGGCTTATTGGACTTACGGGTACGACCCTCGGGCTTGCCAGCCGGGTTCACCGGGTGGCGACCACCTGAGGTCTTACCCTCGCCGCCACCATGCGGGTGATCGACGGGGTTCATGGCAACACCGCGAACGGTGGGGCGCTTGCCCTTCCAGCGCATGCGGCCGGCCTTGCCCCAGTTGATATTGGACTGCTCAGCGTTGCCCACCTCACCGATGGTGGCGCGGGAACGCAGGTCCACGTTGCGGATTTCACCCGACGGCATACGCAACTGGGCGTACGGGCCATCCTTAGCCACCAGCTGCACAGACGAACCAGCCGAACGCGCGATCTTTGCTCCGCCCCCGGGCTTGATCTCCACAGCGTGAATCACGGTACCCACCGGGATGTTGCGCAGCGGCAGGTTGTTACCGGGCTTGATATCGGAGTTCGGACCGGTCTCGACAACATCGCCCTGCTTCAACTTATTCGGAGCGATGATGTAGCGCTTCTCGCCATCGGCAAAGTGCAGGAGTGCGATGCGTGCTGTGCGGTTCGGGTCATATTCGATGTGCGCAACCTTGGCAGGCACGCCGTCTTTATCTGCACGCTTGAAATCGATCAAACGGTAGGCGCGCTTGTGGCCGCCGCCTTGATGGCGAGTGGTCACCTTGCCCGAGTTGTTCCGGCCACCCTTGCTGGTCAACGGACGAACGAGGGACTTCTCCGGCTCGCTTCGCGTGATTTCCACGAAGTCAGCAACACTCGAGCCACGACGGCCCGGGGTTGTCGGCTTGTACTTACGGATACCCATTAGTCAGCTTCTCTCGTTGCGTTGCCGGTCAGGAGACCGGTCCTCCGAAGATGTCAATGCGATCACCAGGTGCCACAGAGACGATTGCTCGCTTGGTTGCAGCGCGCCGACCAAAACCGGTGCGGGTGCGCATGCGCTTGCCTTCGCGGTTGGCGGTGTTCACGGCAATCACCTTGACACCGAAAACCTGCTCCACTGCGATCTTGATCTGGGTCTTGTTCGCATCGGGAGCAACAATGAAGGTGTACTTGTTCTCGTCGAGAAGGCCGTAGCTCTTCTCCGAGACAACCGGTGCGATCAGGATGTCGCGGGGATCGGCGATGGTGGTCATGCCTGCACCTCACTCTCGCTTGCAACGGCCTTGGCCGACTTACCCGCGGCAGGACCCGCGAGGAAGTTCTCGAGCGCCGCCTTGGTGAAGATCACCTGGTCAGCGACGATGACGTCGTAGGTGTTGAGCTGATCCGGAGCCACGATGGCAACCTCGGGGAGGTTGCGCATGCTCAGCCATGATGCGGTTTCATCGCGCGCGATAACCACGAGCAGTGAGCCGTCCAGGTTGAGCGCATCCAGGGTGGCAACTGCAGCCTTGGTGGACGGAGTGTCACCAGCAACAACCTCAGTGATCACGTGGATGCGGCTCTCACGTGCCCGATCCGAAAGCGCGCCACGCAGTGCAGCGGCCTTCATCTTCTTGGGTGTGCGCTGCGAGTAATCACGCGGGGTTGGGCCGTGCACCACGCCACCACCGGCGTACTGCGGTGCGCGGATCGAACCCTGGCGGGCGCGGCCGGTGCCCTTTTGCTTATAAGGCTTGCGGCCACCGCCGCTGACCTCACCGCGTGACTTCGTATCGTGCGTGCCCTGACGAGCCGCGGCGAGCTGGGCCACCACCACCTGATGAATCAGCGGGATGTTGACCTCAACGTCGAAGATCTCTGCGGGAAGTTCCACCGAACCCGATGCCTTGCCGGCGGGAGTCTTGATATCGACAGCGCTCATGACTATGCCTCCTTCACGGCAGTGGTGACGAAGACGAGGCCGCCCTTGGGGCCGGGTACGGCACCCTTGATGAGCAGTAGACCGCGATCGGTATCAACACCAGCGATCTGCAGGTTCTGGGTGGTCTGACGATCACTGCCCATGCGGCCAGCCATCTTCATTCCCTTGAACACCCGACCAGGTGTGGCACATCCACCGATGGAACCAGCGGAGCGGTGCTTGCGTTCCACGCCGTGGGAGGCGCGGAGGCCGTGGAAGCCGTGGCGCTTCATGACGCCAGCGAAGCCCTTGCCCTTGGTGGTGCCGGTGACGTCGACGTATTGACCCACCTCGAACACGTCCGGACCGATTTCCTGGCCCAGGGTGTATTCGGTGGCATCGTCGGTACGCACTTCAGCGAGGTGACGGCGCGGGGTCACGCCGGCCTTGGCGAAGTGACCAGCAGCAGGCTTGTTGACCTTGCGCGGATCAATTGCACCGAAAGCAATCTGCACGGCTGAGTAGCCATCGGTTTCCGGGGTGCGGACCTGGGTCACCACACAGGGGCCGGCCTTGACCACGGTCACGGGGATAACACGACTGTTGTCGTCCCAGACCTGGGTCATGCCGAGCTTCTCGCCCAGTACACCCTTCACATTGGTAGCCATGACGTAGATGTCCTTACAGCTTGATCTCGATGTCAACGCCGGCCGGAAGGTCCAGACGCATGAGGGAATCAACGGTCTTGGGCGTGGGATCGAGGATGTCGATCAAACGCTTGTGGGTGCGCATCTCGAAGTGCTCACGGCTGTCCTTGTACTTGTGCGGTGAGCGGATGACGCAGTACACGTTCTTCTCTGTGGGCAACGGCACGGGTCCGGCCACCTGGGCGCCGGTACGGGTCACCGTCTCCACGATCTTCTTCGCGGAGGAATCAATGACCTCGTGGTCATAGGCCTTGAGCCGAATGCGGATCTTCTGTCCCGCCATGGTGGCTGTGTCCTTACTCGAGTAGTTGTGCCGCTTACCTAATAAACGTGCTTGTTCAGTTCTGGCCTTGCTGGTGATTTCGCGGCGGGCACTGGATCGCAGTGCCCGCCACGAAGTTCACGGGTGATGCAGGTGCTACTTCAGGATCTTCGTCACGCGACCGGCGCCGACGGTGCGGCCACCCTCACGGATTGCGAAGCGCAGACCCTCTTCCATGGCGATGGGCTGGATCAGCTCAACGCGCATGTCGGTGTTGTCACCGGGCATCACCATGTCCTTGCCGTCTGGCAAGTGAACGACGCCAGTGACGTCGGTGGTGCGGAAGTAGAACTGCGGGCGGTAGTTGTCGAAGAACGGGGTGTGACGTCCGCCTTCATCCTTGGACAGGATGTAGACCTGAGCCTCGAACTCGGTGTGCGGGGTGATGGAACCCGGCTTGCAGCACACCTGGCCGCGCTCTACGTCCTCGCGCTTGGTACCGCGGAGGAGCAGACCCACGTTCTCGCCAGCCTGGCCCTCGTCGAGGAGCTTGCGGAACATTTCCACGCCGGTGACCGTGGTCTTCTGACCGGGGCCGGGGCGGATACCCACGATTTCGATTTCCTCGTTGACCTTGACGATGCCGCGCTCGATACGACCAGTGACAACGGTGCCACGGCCGGTGATGGTGAACACGTCTTCGATCGGCATGAGGAAGGGCTTGTCAACCTCGCGCTCGGGGGTGGCGATGTATTCATCAACCGCGCCCATGAGCTCCATGATCGAATCTGCCCACTTCGCGTCACCATTGAGCGCCGGGAAGGCAGCCACGCGAACCACGGGAACATCGTCACCGGGGAACTCGTAGGTGTTGAGGAGCTCGCGCACCTCCATTTCGACGAGCTCGATGAGCTCTTCGTCATCGACCATGTCGCACTTGTTGAGTGCAACCACGATTGCGGGCACACCGACCTGGCGAGCCAGGAGCACGTGCTCCTTGGTCTGCGGCATCGGGCCATCGGTGGCGGCAACCACGAGGATCGCGCCGTCCATCTGTGCCGCACCAGTGATCATGTTCTTGATGTAGTCGGCGTGACCGGGGCAGTCCACGTGTGCGTAGTGGCGTGCTTCGGTCTGGTACTCGACGTGTGCGATCGAGATGGTGATACCACGTTGACGCTCTTCAGGGGCCTTATCGATTTCGTCGAAAGGCGTGAAGGGGTTGACGTCTGGGTAACGATCGTGCAGCACCTTGGTAATCGCAGCGGTCAACGTGGTCTTGCCATGGTCAATGTGACCAATGGTTCCGATGTTGATGTGCGGCTTGGTGCGCTCAAACTTGGCCTTGGCCACCTGAGTTCTCCCTTGTGTTTGCCGTCCGGCGTTGCGCGGATCGGATTGTGCGTGTTTGTTTATTTGTTTGTTGATCCGCGACTATTCGCCGCGAGCCTTCGCGATGATTTCCGTTGCCACGTTCTGTGGAACCTGGGCATAGGAATCGAATTGCATGCTGTAGCTAGCCCGGCCCTGTGTGCGGCTCCGAAGATCGCCCACATAACCGAACATCTCCGACAACGGAACCAGGGCCTTAACCACCCGAGCGCCACTGCGCTCTTCCATGGCTTGGACCTGACCGCGGCGGGAGTTCAAATCGCCGATGACATCGCCCATGAAGTCTTCCGGGGTGGTGACTTCAACGGCCATCATCGGTTCCAGCAAGGCCGGGGCGGCCTTGCGCGCACCTTCCTTGAACGCCATGGAACCGGCGATCTTGAAGGCAAGTTCTGAGGAGTCAACATCGTGGTAGGCACCGTCGAGGAGAGTGACCTTGACGTCGACCATGGGGTAGCCGGCGAGCACACCAGTTTGCATGGCCTCCTGGCAACCAGCATCCACCGAAGGGATGTACTCACGCGGGATGCGACCACCGGTGACCTTGTTCTCGAATAGGTAACCGCCGCCTTCTTCGAGATTGGGCTCGATGGCGATTTGCACCTTCGCGAACTGACCGGAACCACCGGTCTGCTTCTTGTGGGTGTAGTCGATGCGATCCACCGGCTTGGTCAAGGTCTCGCGGTATGCAACCTGGGGCTTGCCCACGTTCGCTTCCACCTTGAACTCGCGCTTCATCCGGTCAACAAGGACCTCGAGGTGAAGCTCGCCCATACCTTCGATGATGGTCTGGCCGGTTTCCTCATTGGTGCTGACGCGGAAGGTGGGATCCTCTTCAGCCAGGCGCTGGATAGCCGTGCCGAGCTTCTCCTGGTCGCCCTTGGTCTTGGGCTCGATTGCCACCGAGATCACCGGCTCAGGGAAGGTCATGGACTCGAGCACAACCGGGTTCGAAGCATCGCAGAGGGTTTCACCTGTGGTGGTGTCTTTAAGACCCATCACGGCCACGATGTCGCCGGCGCCTACTGAATCGATCTCTTCACGCTTATTTGCGTGCATTCGGTAGATCTTGCCGATGCGCTCCTTGCGATCCTTCACGCTGTTGAGCACCTGAGTTCCGGTTTCCAGACGCCCGGAGTACACGCGCACGTAGGTGAGCTTGCCCAGGTGGGGATCGGTCATGATCTTGAATGCCAATGCAGCGAACGGCTCGGAATCACTGGGCTTGCGGAGGATTTCGACCTCTTCATCACCCATCTTGTGGCCGTCGATTGCCGCAACGTCCAGCGGTGAGGGAAGGTAGGCAACCACTGCATCGAGCATGGGCTGAACACCCTTGTTCTTGAATGCACTGCCGGTGAGAACGGGGGTGATCTTGTCTGCGAGGGTTGCGCGACGAATTGCCGCCTGGATTTCATCCACGCTGATGTCTTCACCCTCGAGGTACTTCTCCATGATGGAGTCGTCAGCCTCAGACAAGGTCTCCATGAGCTTCTCGCGCCATTCCTTGGCCTGCTCAAGCATGTCGGCGGGGATCTCCTCGACTACGTAGTCCTCACCCTTTTGGGTTTCCCCGCGCCAGGTGAGTGCACGCATACCGATGAGGTCAACCACGCCGAGGAAATCGGCTTCATTGCCAATCGGAATCTGCAGCACGAGCGGCACAGCGTTGAGGCGTGAGACGATCATGTCCACGCACATGTAGAAGTTCGCGCCGGTGCGATCAAGCTTGTTGATGAAGCAAATACGGGGCACCTTGTAGCGATCCGCCTGGCGCCATACGGTCTCGGACTGCGGCTCAACGCCAGCAACGCCATCAAATACCGCAACTGCGCCATCCAGGACGCGCAGTGAGCGCTCTACCTCAACGGTGAAGTCGACGTGGCCAGGGGTGTCGATGATGTTGACGGTGTAGCCCTTCCACTCACAGGTGGTGGCTGCCGACGTGATGGTGATGCCGCGCTCTTGCTCCTGCTCCATCCAGTCCATGGTGGCTGCGCCCTCATGAACCTCACCGATCTTGTAGTTGATGCCGGTGTAGAACAGGATGCGTTCCGTTGTGGTGGTCTTGCCCGCGTCGATATGCGCCATGATGCCGATGTTGCGGACCTTGGCGAGGTCGAGGACGGTTCCGGTGGACACGATCTGCTCCGTTGGGGTTGGGGCCTGGTGGGCGGTGGTTGTGGGTGCTTACCAGCGGTAGTGGGCGAATGCCTTGTTGGATTCGGCCATCTTGTGGGTGTCTTCGCGCTTCTTCACAGCGGCGCCAAGACCATTCGATGCATCGAGGATCTCGTTCATCAAACGCTCCGTCATCGTCTTCTCACGACGCTGACGTGAGTATCCGATGAGCCAACGCAGGGCCAAGGTGGTGCTACGGCCGGGCTTAACTTCCACGGGAACCTGGTAGGTGGCACCACCCACGCGGCGGGAACGAACTTCGAGCGTGGGGCGCACATTGTCAAGTGCACGCTTGAGCGTCTGTACCGGATCGGTACCAGTCTTGACGCGGCAGCCTTCAAGGGCGCCGTAGACCACGGACTCAGCCTTGGAGCGCTTGCCGTCGAGGAGAACCTTGTTGATGAGCTGGGTGACCAGCGGTGACTGATACACCGGATCAATAACGAGCGGCCGCTTCGGTGCGGGTCCCTTGCGAGGCATTAGCCCTTCTCCTTCTTCGCGCCGTAGCGGGAACGAGCCTGCTTGCGGTTCTTCACACCCTGGGTGTCGAGGGCGCCGCGGATGACCTTGTAACGAACACCGGGAAGATCGCGCACGCGGCCACCGCGCACGAGCACGATCGAGTGCTCCTGGAGGTTGTGGCCCACGCCGGGGATGTAGGCGGTGATTTCCACACCGGAGGTCAGGCGAACACGGGCCACCTTGCGGAGCGCTGAGTTCGGCTTCTTGGGAGTGGTGGTGTAGACGCGCGTGCAGACCCCACGCCGCTGCGGGCTGCCCTTGAGGGCCGGGGCCTTGTTCTTCGAGACCTTGTCCTGCCGACCCTTACGGACCAGCTGCTGGATGGTTGGCACTCGCGTGTCTCCTTATTTATGTCCCAAGTTCCTATGGTGCCGAGATCCGACCCACGCGGTCGGGTGTGTCGCGACTTTCCCTCAGGAAAGGGCGACAACCTTGTGGGGAGCGTCCCTCGGCGTTGTGCGCCGCGTTTACGCGCTTACGGGGAAGTGCGCACACGCAAGTGCCAGGTACCACCGGGCACGGGGTGGAACATTACCTGGTGGCACTCCACCGGTCAAAACCGGGGTACCTCTAGGCGGACATGCCCCCGGCAACGGCGACCAAGACGACCAGCAGGATGCCCAAAACGACCACCGCCGCGGTGACGCCGATATTGATCCAGGCCACTACCACGGACGCGGTGACCATGCCATCTCCACCCACGCGCCCCTGGGACGCAGCGATTTCCTTCTTGGCGTTATTGGCAAATACCAGGGCAACGATCGCCGGAATCAGGGGGCAAATCACCCATGAGGCAATGGCCAGAACCAGGGCAACGATGGCGTTATTCGAGGTCTTCGGGGCCACGAGATACGGGCCGGTCCCTGACGGAATCTCATAACCGGCACTGGGCCAGGTGGCCGGTGGCTGGTCCGTGGGCTCGGGCTGCTGGGGAGTCTGCTCGCTCATGGCTCCATCTTCACATAGACCGGGCGCGTGCTGCCGCTCGATGGGCCGCTCTTCGTCGCAGTTCCTCATCGTGATGGGCCAGATCCGTAATCCCCTGGGCTACGGCGGTCACGATTTCAGCCACCTCTTCAGTGGCAAAGACCCAATCGCTCACGTGGAGGTCCGAATCTGCCAGCCATTGCAGGATCAAGGCATCACCCATCTGGCTCGCACTCGTGGCCGCTCGGTAATGCGGGATGAGTGCAGCGAAGGCCAGGCCCAAGGCCGGAAGCCCGCCACCGAGTGCTGCGAGCGCCGGATCATTGGCCGGTAAGTGCACGGAGATGTATTCGGCACCGGAGTGCCGAAGATCGGCAAGGGAGTTATCCAGGTACTCGATGAGGTCGGCTCCGAGCGTGAGGACTTCAATCACTCCCCCGTGATTGCTGGAGTCGTAACTCACGTTCGCCTGGGTGAGGATCGAGGGAACAGCGTCTACTCCTGCACCAAGCACACGTGGCCACTGCGCTTGCTGCACAACGCGCTGCGCAAGTCCCTGATACGGCTTAGGAATGTAGAGGACCGCATTCACTAGCGGCTGCAACGCACTAAATGCCACACAGAGTGAATCGCGCTCGTGCACTACTCCATCGGTAATACCCACTTGCGCAATCGGGTGACGAATATGTGGATAGGCACCAACGATGGTGGCTCCCTCTGCAAGCGCCATTTTCTGCGTAGCCGGGTGGGTTAGCACGGGTTCGCGTACACGTCCGATGACGTTCGTTGCGTGCAAACGAGTCAGAAGTCGTTCCCCGAGTTGCTTAGCAAGCCCTCGTCCACGAAATCGGGGATCGGTAACAGTGCCACCGGTTTCCACGCAGGTTGGCGAAAGGTAGACCGCACCCCAGTGCGCTGCGATCATTCCAGATTCCGTTACCGCCACCTCGCCAATACGAGTTCCCGCGAGGATGGCCTGGGTAATGCGCTCAGGAAAGTACATATCCGCATTCGGATAACTCCATCCGTAAGACCGGTAGATAGCTTTCGCCAGTTCGCCCGCGTCATCGGGCAAAAGCTCCCTGATGGTGACGTCTTCCGCGCTGAGCGCGCTTGCCTCATCGTGGCGTTCCACTTCGCTCACCACTGCGTGATGTGCGGGGAGCGCAAAATGCACTTCGATCACATTGCCGCTGACATCGTTAGCTACCGAGATTGAACTCGCCAGACCTTCGCGGACTAATGCGATCACCGAGGGCGGCGGCGCAAGTAGGGGTTCACCCTTATCTCGGACCGTCAACATCATCTGAGTGCCAAGGGCGCGAGCATCCAAGCTGAGAGATGGTTCCTCCTCGCCACCAGCGAGCCGCGCCTGCGCATCTTCGGCAACGGCCTTGGTCACCAGGGCTGCACCTTCACCGTTGCCACCGAGCAACGCAACGGCAGTGCGCATTGTTGCCACCATGACAACGATGCCATCGACATCTGCGCGTGCAGATAACTCAAACATGAAGCAAACCTATTCCTGGCTGTCGTTCATGGGATCGCACACAAGGGAACGCACAAAAAGTCGAAGGGGGGATAGGCACATGCCTATCCCCCCTTCGCGATGAACTTCTAGTAGCGGTAATCGAACTCTTCCAGCGGGACGGCTGCACCCGAGGATGCACCGAATGCGCTGTAGTCGAGATCGTCATAACCGGTGAAGGATGCGTAGACCGCGGCCTTGGCTTCCTCTGTTGGCTCCACCCGAACATTGCGGTACTGCGGCATGCCGGTGCCGGCCGGGATGAGCTTGCCCAGGATGACGTTCTCCTTGAGGCCGAGGAGCGGATCGCTCTTGGCGTGAATCGCAGCATCGGTGAGCACGCGGGTGGTCTCCTGGAAGGACGCCGCGGACAACCAGGACTCAGTTGCCAGCGATGCCTTAGTGATACCCATCAGCTCGGGACGTCCCGATGCAGGGGTGCCACCCTCGGCAACCACACGGCGGTTCTCCGCCTCGAAGAGTTGACGATCCACGAGTTCACCAGCAAGGAACGGTGAATCACCGGACTCGATGATGGTGATGCGCTTAAGCATCTGGCGGACGATCACCTCGATGTGCTTATCGTGGATAGACACACCCTGTGAGCGGTACACCTCCTGGACCTGATCCACCAGGTGGAGCTGCACCTGGCGCATGCCCAGGATGCGCAGTACCTGCTTGGGATCCACGGCACCCACGGTGAGCTGCGTGCCCACGGTGACGTGCTGCCCATCTTCAACGAGCAAGCGCACACGCTTGGACACCTGCTCTGCGATCTCCTCGCCGCCATCGTCTGGGATGACGATGATTTTGCGGGTCTTATCCCCATCTTCGATGCGGATTCGGCCGGTGACTTCGGCGATCGGCGCAACACCCTTGGGGGTGCGAGCCTCGAAGAGTTCCACCACGCGGGGCAGACCATGCGTGATGTCTTCACCTGCCACACCACCGGTGTGGAAGGTACGCATCGTCAGCTGGGTACCGGGCTCACCGATGGACTGCGCGGCGATGATGCCCACGGCTTCGCCCACATCCACCAATTTGCCGGTGGCCATGGACTTGCCGTAGCACATCGCGCAAGTACCCACCGAGCTCTCGCAGGTGAGCACGGTGCGCACGCGCACCTTGTCTGCACCCTGAGCAACAAGTTCCTCAGCGCGCGGGGTGGTCATCTCTTCACCCGCCTGTGCGATGACATTGCCGTCAACGACAACATCACGGGCGAGTACGCGGGAGGCAACCGTGGAATCAAGGTTGTCGGCCGGACGGAGTTTTCCGTCAACCTCCACGCCGATGATCACTTCATTGCCACGCTCGGTTCCACAATCCACCTCGCGCACGATCACGTCTTGGGAGACGTCAACGAGGCGACGGGTGAGGTAACCCGAGTCCGCGGTACGCAGTGCGGTATCCGCCAGGCCCTTACGCGCGCCGTGGGTGGAGATGAAGTACTCCAACACCGACAAGCCTTCACGGAAGTTTGACTTGATCGGACGCGGGATGATCTCGCCCTTCGGGTTGGCCACCAGACCGCGCATACCCGCGATCTGACGCACCTGCATGTAGTTACCGCGTGCACCCGAATCAACCATCATGTGAACCGGGTTGTTGCGCGGGAAGTGATCCTGCATTGCCTTGGCTACTTCATCGGTGGCGCGGGTCCAGATTTCGATGAGTTCCTGGCGGCGCTCGGAATCGGTGATCAAGCCGCGGTCATATTGCTGTTGAACCTTGGCGGCTTTCTCTTCGGCTGCACCGAGTAGTGCGGCCTTCTCCGGTGGGGTCACCACATCGGAGATGGAGATCGTGACACCTGAACGCGTAGCCCAGTGGAAGCCCAATGCCTTGAGCTGATCCAGGGTCTCGGCCACATCAACCTTTGAATAGACCTCGGACATCTTGTTGACCACCGCGCCAAGCACCTTCTTATCCACCAAGGTGTTGACGTAGGGATAATCCGCCGGGAGCGCTTCGTTGAACAGTGCCCGGCCCAGGGTGGTGGTAAGGATGAACGGCTTGCCCGGTTCCCAACCAGCCGGTGC
>JBJOIE010000061.1:0-5729 GCA_046047295.1 Actinomycetota bacterium
ATCGATGGCAAGTACGTATTCGGTGTATCAACTACAAAGGGGTACCTGCTCATGGCGCCCTTTGGATCCGGAGTTCTAGAGGAATTCCTGCCCAGGCTCGATGGCTACGTGGTCAACAAGAAGACAGTGCGAGTCCCTTCGGACTGGAAAGTCAACAAGAAACTCGTCCAGGACATGGCGGCTGCGAGTCTCCGCTCGAGCAAGGCGTAGTTTCTCTACGTGGTGAGAAGCGCCGCTCGATCGGGCAACGCCACGGCAACGAGGTCGATCAATCCCTGGGCGTCTACCGGCCGACTCACGTATGTGCTCGCCTTGGACAAGGCATCCTGCTTGGCCTTGGCCTGTTTGTCAGCGGGCTGCACGCATGCGGCGGACCAGTCGCGGTAGAGCTCCCACGCAAGTTCCCGCTCACGCAGGGCGGTATTCATGGCATCCATCTGCTCGGGCGTTGCCGGCAGCCGCCACGTCTCACTGAGAGCGTCCGGGAGAACCTGGCGGTAGTCGTGACCACCTTCGGCAAATATGCCTGGAGTGGGGGTGAGCGCGTTGAGCATGTCGATGAAGGTCATCAAGAAGGTGGTGCCGGGCACCCACTTGGTGTTCTGCGGGGCACCGATCGGGCGGTTCGGCCCCAGCCAATCGGGCTTACGCCAGATGAGTTGGCTACCGAACTTGGGAATGGGATCGTCGCCGTTCTGGAGCAGTAGATAGCGGATGTCTTCTCGGCTCGCGGCATCGAGATCGCGCCAATCAATGAGGTTCCTCGGGATGTAGACACCATCCGGTCCGACCGTGGGTGCTTCTGCGATCGTACGATCACCCCAGAGTTCCTTCTTCCACTTCGTGGCAGAAGGTGTACCGATCCATAACGCATAGTCCACTTTCGCGCCGGGGAGGCCGTAGGTCCAGGTGCCATCGAACATGCTCTCGCTCACCTGGGAGCCGAGGCTCTCGCCAAATAGATAGAACTTCGGCCGCTTATTCGCGGGCATGTCCAGGAGGCGTTTGGTGATCCCATCGACGACCATGCGCGTCTGATCCACACCCAGGCTGACATCGCCTAGGGAGAGGCTTGACGGCAATACCGAATACTGAATCGCTGCCGATGCGCAATCCCCACCGGTGAGGAACTCGAATGTCTCGGTGGCCACATAGTTGACGTAGCCCGAGCCGGTGGGTGAGAACAGGGCGAAGTGCGCGCGCTCAAGGGCTTTCGTGCGGTCAATTTCCCGCAGTAATACTTCGGCACGCTCATGGGGATCCTCGGCAATGTCCACGCTGGCGTAAACGCGAACTGGCTGGACCGCATCGGTGCGTCCCATGACCGTATTGATGGTTGCTGGCGGGATGGTGGCAGCCAACCAGCGGGCGCCTTCGCGCGTTTGCTTCATCCAGTCCAGTCCCGAGGCTGGTGAACCAGTGACTTCCGGGAGATCGGGTGCATGTTCCATGCCGGGCTCAACTGCGCCGCCACCCTTCGTAAGCATCGCGCTGACGCGCTGCAAAGCAAAGTAGGCCACTCCGGCGCTGATTCCCAGGGACGCCACTCGCCCTAAAGCTCGATGGTCCTGGGGCTCGCCACCGAAGGCGGCACTCGCTGCGTGGGCCATCGTGTTGGTGAGCAGTGACTCGGCGCGCGCCAATCCGTACATGCCGAGAGCCACGCCTGTGCCAATGGCGGCCATCTTGGCTGGAGCCACCTCGCGTACGGAATCCTCGAAGAACGCCTCGCGGTCATCGCTCGCTGATTTCCCGACAGTCTTGCGGATGAGCGAGCCGGGTGTTGCACGCCAGGGTGAGACGCTTAGCCAGGAAATGGCACCTGTTGCCGCCGCAACAGCCAGGCCAACTCTGCGCCCGGTGCTCTTGGAACCGGCCACTGACGAGACGGCGCTTGCGACGGCACCCGTGACCGCCATCCGGCCGACTAGACGAATCGCTGCTCGGGAACGTGGCTCATGCTCCTGCCAGTGAAAGGCAAGGAATGTCCCGGTACCTGCGGCGGCTATGCCGCCCGCCACGGCCACTCGGGCCGAGGCGCTGGGCCTGGTACCACCGGTGATGCGAGTGGCGATGACATCGACTAAGGCATCGCCGGTTGAGAACAATCCGTAAGCCATCGCTGTGGTCGCGCCGCTGATGATCGCTTGGTCTGTGGTTCCACGGGTGAGCAGATTGGGCTGGAAACTGCGTCCAAGCGCAATCGCGGCGCCGATGAGACCGGTGCGCGCCGGATGGTCCATGCCCTTGGGGGCAACGTCTCCTGACATGAAGGGGAGATTAGTGCCCCGTCGAGTCCCGAAGGAATCGGACGCTAAATATGGGAATCGGTCTCCGGATATTGCGCTGGTACATCCGGTAGCCACCCCATGCGCGACACAGGGCGGCATAGACGCTGTCCGCTTCTTCCCCATGGAGTTCAGTGAATGCGCAAGGCTCACTCACCCCGTCGATCTCGAGTTGCCCTTCGGCATGTGCGCGCACGTTGAATACCCAGCCAGGAGTTTTCTCTTGACCTGCATTGGATCCCGCAATACCCCAACCATTCGCGGTGGGAACTGCGAGAAGCGGGGTCCGGCGCCACTGCCCACTGCGTCGGCCAAGGGTTTCGATCCAGATCACTTGGGCACCACCGGGGAAGCGGCGAAGCAGGCGGCCACCGCTGATGCGATCAATCAACCGATGTGCGGACGTGGTGAGCCGAAGTGCGGAACCCCACATCGCGTCATAGAGCGGTGATCCCACATCGGCAGGGTAGTAAATGGAAGGGGCGCGCGGTGCGAAACCGCGCGCCCCAACGAAAGGTTGTGCGCTACTTCTTCAGTTCGAACCGATCAGCCATCATGACCTTGTTCCACGCGGCAACGAAGTCATTGACCATCTTCGCTTCGGCATCACTCGCGCCGTACACCTCAGAAAGGGCACGCAGTTCGGAGTTGGAACCGAAGATCAGATCCACCCGAGTGGCGGTCCACTTCTTCGCACCGGTCTTACGATCACGACCCTCGAAGACCTTTTCGTCGGAATCAACAGGAACCCATTCGGTGTTCATGTCGAGAACGTTGACGAAGTAGTCATTGGTGAGCTGACCAACGCGCTCGGTGAAGACACCTTCGGCGCCACCCCCGTGGTTGATGTTGATGCAGCGAAGACCGCCGACGAGTACGGCCATCTCCGGGGCGCTCAGGCCGAGAAGTGCCGCCTTATCCACGAGCAGCCGTTCTCCGGGGAGTTCTGCTGCCTTGCCGAGGTAGTTACGGAAACCATCCGCAATCGGCTCGAGCACCGCGAAGGACTCGGCATCTGTCATTTCCTGGGTTGCATCGGTGCGTCCGGGAGTGAAGGGAACGCTCACCGAGTGGCCTGCGGCCTTGGCGGCAGCTTCTACACCAGCGTTACCACCGAGGACGATGACATCAGCCAGGGACACTTTCTTGCCGCCACTGGCCTGTGCATTGAACGCCTGCTGAATTCCCTCGAGAACGCCCAGGACCCGATTGAGTTCTGCTGGATTGTTCACATCCCAACTGCGCTGCGGCTCCAGCCGCACGCGTGCACCATTGGCGCCGCCACGCTTATCCGTGCAACGGAAGGTGGAGGCCGATGCCCACGCGGTGGAAACGAGATCTTGCACTGACAGCCCTGACGCAAGAATGTCCTTCTTGATCGCCTCGGCATCTGCAGCATCGATCAACGGGTGATCCACTGCCGGAACCGGGTCCTGCCAGATCAGGGTCTCGGCCGGAACTTCGGCGCCCAGGTAACGGGACTTCGGTCCCATGTCACGGTGCGTGAGCTTGAACCAGGCGCGAGCGAATGCATCGGCGAACTCATCGAAGTTCTCCATGAAGTGACGCGCAATTGGCTCGTAGATGGGATCAAAACGGAGTGCTAGGTCTGCTGTCGTCATCATCGGTGCGTGACGCTTATCCGGGTTCTCTGCGTCCGGCACCGTGGTGGCAGCCGCCGGATCGGTGGGCTTCCACTGATGCGCACCGGCGGGGCTCTTGGTCAACTCCCACTCGTAGCCGAAGAGGGTCTCGAGGTAGTTGTTGTCCCAGGTGATCGGCGTGGAATTCCACGCACCCTCGATACCTGAACCGATGGTGTCATCACCGTCGCCGGTGCCCATGGTGTTCTTCCAGCCCAGCCCCATCTGCTGAATAGGTGCGGCCTCGGGCTCCGGGCCGACGAACGTGCTCGGGTCACCGGCTCCGTGGGACTTGCCGAAGGTGTGACCACCGGCAACGAGAGCCACGGTCTCGTAGTCGTTCATTGCCATGCGGCCGAAGGTCTCGCGAATATCGCGGGCCGAGGCCATCGGATCAGGCTGGCCGTTAGGGCCTTCAGGATTGACGTAGATAAGGCCCATTTGCACGGCGGCCAACGGGTTCTCCAGATCGCGTTCCCCGGAGTAGCGCTCGTCGCCGAGCCACGTGGTCTCTGATCCCCAGTAGGTCGCATCCGGGGTGAAGACGTCTTCTCGGCCGCCGGCGAAACCGAAGGTCTTGAATCCCATCGACTCGAGGGCGACATTTCCGGTCAAGATGAACAGATCGGCCCAGGAGAGCTTCTTGCCGTACTTCTGCTTGATCGGCCAGAGAAGGCGGCGCGCCTTGTCAAGGTTGACGTTGTCCGGCCAGCTATTCAGCGGAGCGAAACGCTGCAGGCCCGCGCCACCGCCGCCGCGGCCATCGCTGGTGCGGTACGTGCCGGCGCTGTGCCACGCCATGCGGATGAACATCGGGCCGTAGTGACCGTAGTCCGCGGGCCACCACTCCTGTGAGTTGGTCATCAACGCGGTGAGGTCAGCTTTCACGGCTGCGAGGTCAAGCGATTCGAATTCCTTGGCGTAATCGAAGTCCGCACCCATCGGATCGGTTGCGGGCGGGTTAGGAGCTAGCGGGCGCAGGTTCAACGCATTGGGCCACCAGTCTTCATTCTGCGTGCCACCGGTACTCGGCCCGTGCATTACCGGGCACTTGCTCTCATTCGCCATGCTTACCTCTCCTATATATCTGGATCTGAATCTCAGACCCGTGAGTCTTGCTGATCGGTTTCGTTTGCGCGCGGTGAAATCTCGGTTGTTGCCCCTTGGCACCGAGGGCAGCGGCCCCAGTAGGCCACTTCGGCCTCGTCGATAGTGAAGCCGTGATCATCGGCAGCCGTCAGGCATGGAGCGGCACCCACCGCACAATCCACATCGGCTACTTCACCGCACTCGCGGCAGATGATGTGGTGGTGATTGTCATTAATCCGAGTCTCATAACGAGCCACGGAGCCCTGCGGCTGAATTCGGCGGATGATGCCGCGATCACTGAGTGCGTGGAGCGCGTCATACACCGCCTGCTTGGACACCGATCCGAGTTCGTTCTGGGCGCCATGGACAACCTGGTCCGCCGTGGCGTGGGGGTGAGCGCTGATTGCGTTGATGACCGCGATGCGCTGGGCGGTGACGTGCATCCCGTGCGCACGGAGCAGGGCGCTTACCCCGTCGGTCTGGCTGGCCACGGCCGCAGGCTAGGTCAAAATCTAGACTCAGTCAAGATTTTGCGAGTGGAGGATGTTCAGGACTTCGCCATCGCTGACCTGTCCGAAATCGGAATAGAACGCTCCGACGGCACCGAAAAACTCGGGGGCGAGCAAGCAGATGAGGTGATCCACCTGGGAACCCAAGCGGGGGAGTGCTTCAGCGGGTGCCACGGGGATGGCGAGGGTGATGGAGCGCG
>JBJOIE010000062.1:0-2573 GCA_046047295.1 Actinomycetota bacterium
GGGCCGTAGAGACGGGGTCTCGTTCTGGAGTGAAGGCGTTGCATCGGACAACGAAAGCCGCTGAACGCAAGGATCGATGGTCCGCTGTTCGTAGCTTGACTGAAGTGATTGACGATCACAGGGTCTTTCGGAATGAACCACCGCTGTTGGTTTCGCTCTCAGGCGATGCGAGGGCACATCGAACGGTATCCGAGATGTACCAGATCTACCGGGATTCCCTCCTGGTGGATCGGAATCGCCTACTAGGCCGCTACCACTGGGTTGACGCGGGTCACAAGGTCGTTGGCGTGGGAAGTGTGGGTCTCTTGGCCTTCGTTCTCCTTCTCGAAGGCCGCGACGCCGATGATGTTTTTGTTCTTCAATTCAAAGAGGCGGTAGCGAGCGTCTTGGAGCCATATACAGAACCCTCAACATTTGGCACTCACGGGCAACGTGTGGTCGCAGGGCAGCGGATCATGCAGGCGAGTACCGATGCATTCTTGGGAAGCACCGAGGGGCCACGTGGACGCAGCTACTACGGCAGGCAGTTACGAGACATGAAGTGGTCTCCTGATCCTGCGCGGATGAATGCGGAGCAGTACAGCGCGTACGCAGGTTTGTGCGGATTGGCGCTGGCGCGGGCGCATGCCAGATCGGGTGACAGCGTAGCCATCGCTGCTTATCTTGGAAATTCTTCCCGGTTCGCTGAGGCGATGCAGACCTTCGCCGCTGCGTACGCGAAGCAAACTAGCGATGACTTCGCGCTCTACCAGGCGGCAATTGCAGCAGGTGAGGTGTCCGTCATCTCGGGATCAGAAGACAATCTGGAAATTCGACTTACCACCGCTTCCGATGGGCAGACCCAAGTAACGGCAGATTTCCGACCAGCTCAAGGCACCACGGTTACGACGTAATGTCCTTACGTTGAAATGCCACTGCCGCGAGTGTAAGCAGCACAATGAACGCAGTTACGTTGTAGGTGGCTCCGATGATCATGTCTGACCAGGCGATGTCAGGACTCAGTGCACCAATCCATGAAGCGCCGTAGTCCGTGGGAAGGAACCGACGAAAGTCTCCCAACACCTCAATCGCGTCGAGGATGTTGAAAATGATCACGATGACGACCGCCGTGCCCACTGCGCCGAGTGGGATATCGGTCAGGGTGCTCATGAGAAAGGCAAGGCCGGCGGGGAAAAGCAGCGTGAGGCCGATGTAGACCGTGATGATGGTCAAACGTTCAAGTGATTCCCATGACGTGAATGTGCCGCCGAGGGGACTCCCGAGTGGATTCAGCCCAAAGAAGATGGCGCCAATCACCCACGAGAAAACCACCAACGTGACCAGCACACCGGCGGTGAGAATCAGGCCAACAATGATCTTGGTGCGCAGCAGACGAAGTCGTGGAACCGGTGCAATAAGCAGGTAGCGAAGCGTCGACCAGGATGCCTCACTGGCAATCGTGTCGCCGAAGAAGAGTGCAGCAATGATGAGAAGTAGGAAGCCTGAAGAGAACAGGAGCATGGTCACGGCAAAGTTGGATGCACTGGTGGTGGCCAAGCCCACCAAGTCCAGATCACCATCACCAAAACCACCCCCTGAGTTATCCGTGGGGCTCAGCTTCACGGCAGCAACAACAATGATCGGCAGGGCTATGACGAGGAGGAAGGCCACGAGTGTGCGCCGCCGCCTTAATTGACGGATGAGCTCGACCCTAATGCTGAGCGTCTTCGAAACAGAATAGTGAGATGCATGTGATGTCATTCGGTCACCACCTCGTGCCCATATCCAACGATCTCCATGAATACATCTTCCAAACTCATGCCCTGTCTACCTCGCACCAAGTCATCCACGCTGGCTTGCGCGAGAACCACGCCATGGTTCATCACAACAACTTCGGTGCACGTTTGTTGAACTTCGCTGAGCAAGTGCGAAGACACCAAGATCGTTCGCCCCGTTGCCGCGTAATCCCGTAGTACTTGGCGCATCTCAATGATCTGAGGCGGATCCAAGCCATTTGTGGGCTCATCCAAGATGAGAAGGTCGGGCAAGCCAAGCATGGCCTGGGCGATCCCTAGGCGTTGTCGCATGCCCTGGCTATATGTGCGCACCTTGCGATCAATCGAAGAGCCGAGTCCGGCGATGGCAAGAACCTCATCAAGGTGAGGATCTGATCCTTGACGGCCACTCGAGTCCCAGTAGAGGCGAAGGTTTTCACGGCCGCTCAGATGCGGTAGTAATCCAGGCCCTTCAATGAAGCAACCGACTCTCGCGAGCGCGGCTGAACCCGGGTGAACCGAGTCACCAAAGATGTATGACTCACCCGATGTGGGGTGAATGAGTCCCACGATCATCCGCATTGTGGTGGTCTTACCTGCACCGTTGGGTCCGAGGAGGCCGACCACCACCCCCTTGGGAACGCTAAAGGAAGCGTTAGTGACCGCATGTACTTCACCGCCGAATGATTTGGAGAGCCCTGCGACGCGGAGCGGTGTGTCAGAAAGTTCAGGTCGGGTGCGATGGTCCTTGCGCCGCCACGTAACTACGGCAAGCAGTCCGATGGCTAGTGCTGAGAGCGCTATTCCCGCTGCGGGAAT
>JBJOIE010000063.1:0-5496 GCA_046047295.1 Actinomycetota bacterium
AGCGAAGATTCCGCTGAGGCGGTGCGCTGATGGAAGAAACCCTGAACCTCGGCGAAACCATCGTCTTCTGGATCACCGGAACCCTGGCGG
The DNA here is from genome assembly GCA_046047295.1 of Actinomycetota bacterium. GTDB lineage: Bacteria > Actinomycetota > Actinomycetes > S36-B12 > S36-B12 > VGCC01. The sequence goes on from JBJOIE010000063.1 coordinate 91, forward strand.
TGATCGGTGGAATCGGGATGATCGTCTCGCGTAAGGCTGTGCACAGTGCGCTGTTCATCGCCCTCACGATGATCAATCTCGCCGTTCTTTACGTGGCCAACTCAGCCCCGTTCCTCGGCATGGTGCAAGTGATCGTTTACACCGGTGCCGTGATGATGCTCTTCCTCTTTGTGCTGATGGTGGTGGGCGTTGATTCCTCGGATTCACTCGTGGAAACAATCAAGGGTCAGCGCGTTGCCGCGATCATCCTCGGTATCGGTCTTGGGCTGCTCCTCACGGTCGGTATCGGATCTGCCCTGGTGGGCACGCAATCCATTGGACTTCAAGCAGCCGAAGATGCTGCGGGTGGAAACGTACAAGGCCTCGCACAGTTGATCTTCGATGATTACGTCATCGCCTTCCAGGCAACGGCTGCATTGCTCATCACTGCTGCGGTGGGTGCCATGGTTCTTGCCCACCGTGAGCGCTGGGCGCCTAAGAAGAATCAGCGCCAACTCGCCGAGGAACGCGTGGCCACCGGCGCCCACCTTGGCAATGCCCCGAACCCGGGCGTCTATGCCAGGCATAACGCCGTTGACACCCCGGCCCTTCTTCCTGATGGCAGCACCAGCCTGGAATCGGTGCCGCTGCCGCTACGCGCACGCGATGACGTTCGCCCCGTGGATGATGCCGATATGGCAGAGGTGCGCGAACTGTCGAAGGGGGAGGACCAGTGAACCCGGCCAACTATGTGATCCTCTCAGCCGTACTTTTCAGCCTCGGAGCGATCGGGGTGATGGTGCGCCGAAACGCGATCATCGTGTTCATGTCCGTTGAGCTCATGCTCAATGCTGCGAATCTCGCATTTGTTTCCTTCGCGCGGATGAATGGCAACCTCGATGGCCAAGTGGTTGCCTTCTTCGTGATGGTGGTCGCTGCCGCGGAAGTGGTTGTGGGCCTCGCCATCATCGTGACGATTTTCCGTGCCCGCCGATCGGCGTCGATCGATGAGCCGAACCTGCTCAAGTACTAAAGCACCAAGCACCACCTCTACAACCGTTAGGACGATGAAGTGACCGAAGTACTGCCCGCCGAGGGGATCTTTTCCCTGCTGTGGGTGCTCATCGCACTGCCGCTGGCCGGCGCCGCGATCCTGCTCTTCGGTGGCAGGAGCACCAACAAATGGGGCCCCTACCTTGGCATCCTGACCGTCACTGGTTCCGCGGTGATCGGCGTGCTCATGTTGCTTGGTCTCATGCAACGCGGCGCCGAGGAACGCACCGTTGTGCAAACCGTGTACTCGTGGCTGAGTGTGGGTTCCTTCCACGTTGACTTCGCCCTCCAGCTCGATCAACTCTCCATCGTCTTCGTTCTGCTGATCACCATCGTGGGTGCTCTTATTCACGTGTACTCACTGGGCTACATGTCCCATGATCCAGATCGGCGTAAGTTCTTCGGCTACCTGAATCTCTTCGTGGCCGCGATGCTCATCCTCGTTCTGGCAAATAACTACCTTCTGCTCTACGTGGGCTGGGAAGGCGTGGGATTGGCCAGTTACCTTCTCATCGGCTTCTGGCAATACAAGCCCTCTGCTGCTGCGGCCGCGAAGAAGGCATTCATCATCAACCGGGTGGGCGATGTGGGCCTGTCCCTAGCCATCATGTTGATCTTCGTAACCTTCGGCTCGGTCACCTTCTCCGAGGTTTTCGGCCAGGTCTCCGAGGCGAGTGAAGGCACCCTTACTGCCATCGGCCTGCTCTTGCTGCTCGCCGCAGCGGGCAAGTCCGCACAGTTTCCGCTCCAAGCTTGGCTGCTCGATGCGATGGAAGGCCCCACCCCGGTCTCGGCCCTCATCCACGCCGCAACCATGGTCACCGCAGGCGTGTACCTCATCGTTCGTAGCAACGCAATCTTCGATGCTGCCGTCTGGGCGGCCACTGCAGTGGTTGCGGTTGGTCTGATCACCATCTTTATGGGTGCCATCATCGGTTCGGCGAAAGATGACATCAAGAAGTCCCTGGCCGGTTCCACGATGAGCCAAATCGGCTACATGGTCTTCGCCGCTGGTCTTGGCCCCATTGGCTATGTCTTTGCCATCTTCCACCTGCTCACACACGGTGTTTTCAAGGCGGGGCTCTTCCTCGGGGCTGGCTCGGTGATGCACGGTATGAACGACAACGTGAATATGCGCCGCTACGGCGCGCTGCGTAGCGTCATGGTGATCACTTTCGTCACCTTCATGGCCGGCTACCTCGCCATCATTGGTATTCCGCCATTTTCAGGATTCTGGTCCAAGGATGAAATCATTCACGCGGCATTCGAGCGAGGTGCCGTGATCGGCATCCTCGCGATGCTCGCCGCGGGCGTAACCGGCTTCTACATGACCCGGATGATCGCGATGACCTTCTTTGGCAAGAAGCGCTGGGAAGAGGGAGTGCACCCGCATGAGTCACCTGCGGTGATGACCATTCCGCTGATCATCCTGGCCATTGGTTCAACCTTCCTCGGCATGGCGCTGCTCTTCTGGGGCAATATCGAAACCTGGTTGGAGCCGGTCACCGGATTTGAATCCGAGCCCACACCGCTACCCACCTCGGTCTACATCATTGCCACCCTCGCGTTGGTGATCATCGGAGCGATCGTCGGTTGGGTGATGTACGCCCGGCGCCCCGTTCCGATCGATCCGCCTCGTGGTTCATGGCTTACCCGTGCGGCCCGTGAGGAGCTCTACGGCAATCAGGTCAATGAGGCGCTCGTTGTTGCTCCCAGCTTCGCCCTCTCCCGGGCAGCAAATACTTTCGACACCAAGGCGGTTGACGGATTCGTTAACGGAACCGCCTCCGTGGTGAGTGGATTGTCTAATCGCCTGCGCCGCACGCAGAGTGGTTTTGCACGTTCCTATGCATTGTCCATGGTGGGTGGCGCCGTATTGGTGGTTCTCGCCCTGCTGTTGGTGAGGTTGTAGTGGAAACCATTCCCTGGTTGACCCTGCTCGGTGTGGTGCCCCTCGTGGGCAGCATCGTGGTGGCCCTTCTGCCGAAGGGCTCTCCAACCTTGGCCAAGCAAGTTGCTTTCGCCTTCGCGATCGTCACGCTGGCACTCACCGTGGTGATGAGCCTGCAGTTCAACGGATCATCCACAGAGCCGTTCCAGTTCGTGGAGAACTATCCCTGGATCCCGGCGTTCGGAATCTCATATGCCGTGGGCGTTGATGGCATCGGCCTGGTACTTGTAGCACTCGCGGCCACCTTGGTTCCCGTGGTAATCCTCGCCGGCTGGAACGATGTAGATGATTCGCGGGGGAGCGTGAAGGGATACTTCGCCCTCATCCTCATCCTGGAAACGCTAATGATCGGCGTCTTCGCCGCAACCGATGTGTTCCTGTTCTATGTGTTCTTCGAAGTGATGCTCATCCCCACGTACTTCCTTATCGGAAGATACGGTGGTGCGCGCAGTTCCTATGCGGCCGTGAAGTTCCTCGTGTACTCACTCGTGGGCGGCCTGTTCATGCTCGCCTCACTCATCGGGCTCTACGTTGTCGCTGACCGTGAATTGGGTGCGGGCACCTTCGATTACTTCGCACTCGTGGGCCTACCAATGGATGCCACCACGCAGAAGATGCTCTTCCTGGGCTTCTTCTTCGCCTTCGCCATCAAAGCACCACTGTGGCCCTTCCACACCTGGCTGCCCGATGCAGCGGGTGCTGCAAAGCCGGGCACGAGCATCCTGCTCATCGGCGTGCTGGACAAGGTTGGCACCTTCGGGATGATCCGGTACCTCCTGCCCATCTTCCCCGCGGCCAGTGATTTCTACGCACCCGTTGTCATCGCCATGGCACTGATCGGTGTGTTCTACGGCGCCTATGTTGCGCTCACCCAGAATGACATGAAGCGTCTTTTCGCCTACTCGTCGATGTCGCACTTCGGGTTCATCGCACTGGGCATCTTTGTCTTCACCTCGCAGGGCATGAGTGGTTCCGCCATCTACATGGTGGCCCACGGCCTATCCACCGCAGCGCTCTTCGGGGTGGGTGGCTATCTGATGCTGCGGCACAAGGGTTCGTCGCTGGTGTCTGATTACGGTGGCGTGAACAAGGTGGCACCTGTTCTTGCTGGCTTCTTCCTGCTGGCCTCACTCTCATCGCTGGCGCTACCCGGTCTGGTGTCCTTCATCGGTGAGTTCTTGGTGCTGCTGGGCACATTCGAGTTCAACATGTGGATCGGTGCCATCGCCACCTTGGGCATTGTGATCACCGCGGCCTATGTGTTGCGCTTGTACCAGCGCACCATGACCGGGCCACTCAACGAGAACCTTGCCGGGCTCAAGGATCTCAACGCACGTGAGATCACCGCGATGATGCCGGTTGCCGCGATGATCATCGTCCTCGGATTGTGGGTCGCCCCACTCACCAGTGTGATCAACCCAGCGGTCGATCGCACCCTTGTGGTCTATAGCGAGGGCGTTGATGCAACAGCAAATGCTGAAGCAGCTACGGGAGGGGGTCAGTGATGGATCAGTTCATTACTCCTTCCCTGGATTACGTTGGCCTTTCGCCAATGATCGTGGTGGGACTTGCTGCGATCATCTCGGTGCTCGTCGAAGCATTCGCACCGCGTGCCGCCCGCCGTTTCATCCAACTCGTTCTGGTCTTTGCAAGCTTGATCGCAGCGTTGATCCTCGTTGTGCTGAATTCCTCGATCCGGGCGCTCACCGGCGATGGCTCGGTGGCTCTCGATGGTCCGGGTTGGTTGTTGCAGGGCACGATCCTGGTGCTCGCGATTCTTGGCGCAATGTTGATGGCTGAGCGCACCCTGGATCCGTTGGGCGATGCATTCGCTCCGCGCGCATCGGCATTGCCCGGCTCGGAGGATGAGAAGCAATTCACCGCCCGCGGCTGGATGCAAACCGAAATCTGGCCATTCCTGCTCTTTGCGGTTTTGGGCATGCTGCTCTTCGTTGTATCCAACGATCTGTTGATCATGTTCGTGGCACTCGAAGTCATGTCCTTACCGCTCTACCTACTGGCGGGTATGGCGCGCCGGCGTCGCCTGCTTTCACAAGAGGCGGCCCTCAAGTACTTCCTGCTCGGGGCATTCTCATCCGCCTTCTTCCTCTACGGCGCAGCCTTGGTTTACGGCTATAGCGGATCCATCAACTTCAGCGTGATCGCCGAGGTCATCCCTGCTCGCTTGAGTGAGAATGGCCTGCTCTTCATCGGTATCGCCATGATCTTGGTAGGTCTGATGTTCAAGATCGGCGCCGTGCCCTTCCATCAGTGGACTCCCGATGTTTATCAGGGCGCTCCCACTCCGGTCACCGGCTTCATGGCCGCCACCGTGAAGGTCGCCGCCTTTGGTGCCCTGCTGCGTTTGCTGTTCGTGGCCTTCGGTGGAGTGCGGTGGGACTGGGAGCCCATCCTGTGGATTC
>JBJOIE010000064.1:0-15021 GCA_046047295.1 Actinomycetota bacterium
AATGGCGGTATCGCTCTTCGCCGGTTTCATGTTCCTCGGTAATGGGGTAGGTGCCCAAATTGCCGGGTACCTACTGGATTTCGAAGGGGCCCGGGTGATGTTTGCCGTGATCACGGTGGCCACGATCGTGCTAACGCTTACCTCCGTTCTCAGCAGCCGCAGATACGTTCATCGCCTAGGCTGATCACGTGGCCGCCACCCTGAAAGACGTTGCCAAGAAAGTGGGTATGCACCCGGCCACCGTCTCCCGGGCACTGAACCCCCGCACCGCGCACCTGGTGAATTCCGGAACCGTGGCAAAGGTGCGCAAGGCGGCCGCCGCCCTGAATTACACGCCGAACCCCATGGCTGCAGGCTTGCGTACCTCGCGCTCGCACACGATCGGTGTTGTGATCCCTGATCTCACCAATCCGCTCTTCCCTGGAATGGTGCGCGGTATCCAAGACACTCTCAGCAGGGTTGGATACACCCCGCTCTTGGTGAATACGGATAACGATCCCGATGCTGAGACAGCGGTGGTGGCCTCACTGAGCGCGCGACGAGTCGATGGATTCATCATGGCCACGGCGCGTAGGGATCACCCACTGCTGGCCGACATAGCTGACAAATACCCGGTAGTGCTGATCAACCGTGTTTCCGGTTCCGTGCAATTGCCCTCAGTGGCCACCGACGAACAGCACGGGATTCGGCTTGCAGTTGAGCACCTCTTTGGCCTCGGGCACACCGACATCGCGCATCTTGCAGGTCCCACCTGGTCACCTACCGGCCACGAGCGCGCACAGGCCTTCAATCGCGCTATGCGTGAGCATGGTCTGAGCACGGCGAAACGCGTGGTGCCAGTGGAAGCGTGGAGCATTGAATCCGCCCGCGATGCCGCCAAGAAACTACTCTCAACTGATCCCGAAATTACCGGTGTGGTCTGCGCAAATGATCAACTCGCCATTGGCGTGCTTGAGGCCTGCCGTCAGCTCAAATTGAAGTCACCCCGCGATCTCAGCGTGGTGGGCTACAACGACATGCCGTTCATGGATCTCATCGATCCACCACTCACCACCGTGCGGGTTCCCCAGCACGACATTGGCGCGGAGGCCGCCCGGCTCATCCTGAGCCTGCTCACCAAAGAGGGATCCACCCCTGTCAAGCAGGTGCGCCTGACCCCGGAACTCATCATTCGCGGATCCACCGCCGCACCGCGGAAGGATCGATAGTGAGCACCTACCCCAAGCGAGTTCTTGGCTCAGGCGATGCTGCACTTTCGGTGAGTGCGATTGGCCTTGGGTGCATGGGAATGACCTTTGCCTACGGCTCATCTGATCGTCAAACAAACCTCGACACCCTGCACCTGGCGCGTGATCTGGGCGTTACGTTCTGGGACAGCTCTGATTCCTACGGTCCGTTCACTAACGAAGAGCTACTTGCTGAAGCCATTCGAGGGCACCGATCCGAGCTGATCATCGCGAGCAAATTTGGTCAGGAATTTCGCGCTGATGGCACCCGAGGGATCAATGGCCACCCGGATTACCTACGCAAAGCATGCGATGCCAGCCTCGCCCGCCTTGAGACCGACTACATCGATCTCTACTACCAGCACCGTATCGATAAGAGCGTTCCCGTAGAAGAAACCTGGGGCGCACTCAGCGAACTCGTTGCGGCCGGAAAGGTGCGCTATCTCGGACTTAGTGAAGCGTCCGCTCGCACCATCGCGCGCGCACATGCAATACATCCGGTCACGGCAGTGCAAACCGAATGGTCGCTGTGGACGCGTGATGTGGAATCCAATGACGTTCTCGCAACCACCAGAGAGCTTGGTATTGGATTCGTGCCCTACTCCCCGCTAGGCCGAGGCTTTCTCACCGGGACAATTACCGCGAATGCAGACCTTCCCGAGGATGACGGTCGGCGGTCATGGCCCCGCTTCCAGGACGAGGCTATTGCTGCAAATCAATTCATTGCAGATTCCGTGCGAGCAATAGCTGATCGAATTGACTGCACGCCCGCCCAAGTAGCCATTGCCTGGCTATTGGCTCAGGAGCGAGACATTGTGCCTATCCCCGGTGCCCGCAGGGAAAAACACCTCCGAGAAAACGCGGCCGCCATCAACGTGACGTTGTCACCAGAGGATCTCGAAGAACTCAATGAAGCGGCTCCCATCGGAGCGGCAACGGGTTCGCGTTACCCCGAAGCCATGATGGGCTCTATCGACGTGAGTTAACGTTCCCACGAACGTTGATGAGCACGGCCAGATACGACAGCACCACACCAAGAACCAATGCCAGGTCAACCCCATCGAGGAAGAGGGCATCAAGCCCGAGGGATGAGGTGAGTTGTCCAGCAATGGAAAGAAGGGCGAGCACCAGCACCCCGGCACGGGCGGCTACCCAGGCCGCCACGGCAATGAAGATCGCACCCACTACCCCGCCTAGGTAGAGCCACCAAGGGCCGGCAGGCAGATCACCCAGCTGCACCCAGCCCACGATCACACTTGCCGCCAGGGCAAGGAGAAGCAGCGCGGTGCCCAGCATGAAGTTGACCCAGGCGGCAACGATCGGCTCCTGCGTTGCCGTGCTGACTCGCCCACTGAACGCCTGCTGCAGAGCAATTCCCAGCCCGGCAATGAAGGTCAAGACAACAAGCGGCGCAGAAAAGTTTCCCGAGCTCATGCGCGGTGAAACAGCCACCACCACCGCCACAACACCCACGGCCGCCGCGGCCACCCGATGCCCGGTCATGGGTTGGCGCCCATGCGGGCCAATCCCTAGGCGATCCACCACCAGCGATGCAGCACTCTGCCCGGAGACCAGCGCTACCGCGAATACCGCAACACCCATCACCGGGACCGTGAGGCTCTGGGATAAAACGAAGAGCGCCCCGAAGAATCCGCCCAACAGACTCCACCACGGCAACTGACCGGTCTTCACCACGGCAAATAAACGATGCACTCCGCTACGCAGGCGGGGCATGAGAATCACCGCGATGCTGATCAGGATGAGGCCCACGCTGAAAGAAATCGCAGCAGCTTGGATGCCACTTCCCACCACGAGGGCAAGGGATCCATTCGCCCGTGACTGTACGGCGGTGAGCGCACCCACCGCAAAGGCCGCGATCAGCGGCCAGGCGCCCAGGGAGCGATGCATTAGTGGAAGAAGTGGCGGGTGCCGGTGAAGTACATAGTGATGCCTGCGGCATTCGCTGCCGCGATCACTTCCTCATCGCGGATCGAACCGCCCGGCTGAACCACTGCGGTCACGCCAGCATCGATAAGTATCTGCAAGCCATCAGCGAAGGGGAAGAACGCATCAGATGCCGCAACTGACCCCTGCACTCGGTCGCCAGCGCGCTCCACCGCAAGACGCGCAGAGTCCACCCGATTCACCTGACCCATTCCCACTCCCACAGCTGCCTCATTGCGAGCGAGAAGGATGGCATTGGATTTCACCGCGCGGCAGGCACGCCAGGCGAATTCAAGATCACGCAGAGTGGATTTATCCGCTGGAGCGCCGCAGACCAAATTCCAAGCGCTCGGATCATCACCCTGCGCATCAATAGCATCGATGGATTGCGCCAACATGCCACCGGTCACCGTGCGTGCTTCGATTCGGCACCCCGGATGTGGTCCAGCAACGCGCAGGATACGTAGGTTCTTGCGCTGAGTGAGGATTTCGAGGGCCTCAGCATCGTAACCGGGCGCGATGATCACCTCGGTGAACACATCACCAATAGCCTCGGCCATCTCCCCACTCACTTCCCGGTTTGCTGCAATCACTCCACCGAATGCCGATACCGGATCAGTGGCGTGAGCCTTTCGATAAGCCTCCGCGATATCGAGACCCACGGCAATGCCGCATGGATTGGCATGCTTGATGATGGCGACCGCCGGATCCACGAAATCGAATGCCGCTCTTCGCGCCGCATCCGCGTCAACGAAGTTGTTATAGGACATCTGCTTGCCATGGAGCTGCTCGGCACTCGCCACACCCGGTTCGTGATCGCTATTCAGGTAGACAGCGGCAGCTTGATGTGGGTTCTCGCCATAGCGCAGCACCTCACCGCGGTGCCAGGTCTGACCCACCCACTGCGGGAAAGCCGTATCAGCACCCTCGAGATTGCGGTACATCCAAGTGGCAACCGCCGTGTCATAGGTGGCGGTATGTGCGAATGCTTCCGCCGCGAGTGCTGCGCGCTGTGCAGCGGTGAACCCACCAGCCGCCACGGCCGTGCGCACATCTGCGTATTTGCTCGGATCCACTACCACCGCCATGTTGGCGTGATTCTTTGCTGAAGCGCGCAACATGGCGGGGCCACCAATATCTATTTGCTCAACGCACTCGTCGAACGAGGCACCCGATGCCACCGTCTGCGTGAAGGGATAGAGGTTCACCACCAAGAGTTGGAAGGGTTCAATACCGAGTTCCGTTAACTGCTGGCGGTGAGAATCTTTGCGCAGGTCCGCGAGTAGGCCACCGTGCACGTGCGGGTGCAAAGTCTTCACCCGGCCGTCAAGGCACTCGGGAAAACCGGTCACGGTTTCCACCGGAGTCACCGGGATACCTGACGCAGCGATGGTGGCGGCGGTGGATCCGGTTGACACGATCTCCACTCCGGCAGCGTGGAGCCCTGCTGCGAGTTCGGTGAGACCAGCCTTGTCATAGACGGAGACCAGCGCACGTTGCACTGCTAATTGATCAGCCACCAACAATCACCCTTCGATTTTCGATTCTCAAGCCATGGGTAAGGACGTGCTGCACAACCTCAACGAGAAGCACCCGTTCCACGTCCTTAATGCGCTCGTGCAAGGACGATTCATCATCATCGGCCTGCACCATCACCGGCTGCTGGGCGATGATCGGGCCGGTATCTACCCCAGCATCAACGAGGTGCACGGTGGTTCCGGTGACTTTTGATCCGTACGCCAGAGCGTCGCGCACGGCATGCGCGCCCGCAAAGGCCGGGAGAAGCGCTGGATGTGAATTAATAATGCGCTGCGGAAACGCATCAAGCACCTGCGGACCCAGGATGCGCATGAAACCCGCACAGACGATCCATTCCGGATCCCAACGACACAATTCTGCGGTGAGCGCCTCGTCCCACTTCGCGCGCTCCAAGCCAGGCGTCAAAGGAACGCAAAAGGTGGGAATACCTGCAGATTCTGCGCGAGTGAGGGCCGAACAATCGGCGAGGTCTGAACCCACGGCTAACACATGTGATCCGACCGGGGAATCCAGGATCGCCTGGAGGAGGGTGCCCTGCCCCGAGGCGAGAACCACCACACCATTGGGCACGGCCCAACCCTAACCAACCACAGATTGACCCAACATATGGCGATAGATGTAGGCGGTAAAGAGTGCCGCAAAAGGTAACGCCACCAAGGTGATCAAGCCGAAGAACATCCCGCCTACGAGCAGTGCAACAAGGTTGACCAACGTGGCCATGGTTGCTGCCCCGAAATTTTTTCGAGCAATTCGAGCACTGCCCGCGAAGGATCGGAATAGGCCGGTGCCCTGATCCACGGCAAAGTAGGGAGCAAACTGGAGGAAGAGAATGACGAGAAGCCCTGGCAGGATCAACATGAGGATGCCCAATCCCAGAAGTAGTGCGTAGAAGAAGGCGACAATCAGGTAGACGCCTAGGTTCTTGCCCGTCAGGAGCGCGCTGAAATCGGGGCTTCGGCCAGTCGTGGACCATAGAGCTCCACGGATCACGCCCACTGTGGTGAGGTAAATGAGAATCTGCAGGCCGATGACGAGAACGGCAGAGATCATCGCTGGTGAACCGATGGATGAGGTACACGCCGCCTGCTGCCCAGGAGTTTGTGGATCCACGCACTCAACGAAGAAATTCTCCAGCGGACTAATGCTGACGATTTGCAGGAACTGAACCGCGGTCACCACGGCAGCGAGGGAGATGAAGGCCAGGAAATTGGTGCGGAAGGTTGCAATTGCCCAACGTAGTGCCGCGCCCAGGTCTACGTGGAAACTGGGGTTGCCGTCCATTCCGTTTCTACATCCTCATCTGTGGTGACCTCGTCAGCGGTGATCGCTGCGAGAACATCGGCCTGGTCACGCAGTATGTCAGCCGAGGCCACGGGCTCAGCGGGCACGGCAGCGAGGTGGCGCGAGCGCGATCCCTTCACGCGGTCATGGCCTAGGGCCATACCCATAGGTAATCCCCCGATGCTGAAAGTGATCCAGGCAAGTGATGCCAGTAACTGCGGGGAGACTCCCAGATACGCGAGGTTGCCCACTCCCAATGCTCCTGAGGACAACCAGCCCGCGGCCACCAATATCACCGCTCCCACGGTGCTTGCTCCGAGGATGATCACCATTCGCATCAGCAATGGCTCCTGACGCGCAGCGCGAGAGATGTACCAACCGGCGATTGCGCCGGCAAGTACGCCGCCGAGCGGATACAGCCAGGCAAGTGCGTGTGCATATTCGGGTAGGCCGCCCAAAACCGGGATAGCAGGTAATTGGCTGGGCACCGCACTGGGTAGGAATGGTGAGAGGACCGTGGTCGACCCCACGGTGAAGCCGGCACCGAGACCATATGCAACCGCCCACATCACCAATGTGGGCAGATAGCCGAGGGTGAGCAGAAGGAGTGCGAGATTGCCCACCGTCCCTGCATTTATCGCCGTGGTGAGCGCGACGATATCCGTGAAATTCAACCCTAACCAGGTGGCAAACAGGATTGCACCTGAACCCACGGTCATCAGCGCGGCGATCACCCCCGCACGAACAACGGTGCGAACCCAGGAGGGAATGTGATCGCCCACGTGCAGATCAATTCCACTCGAACGGCGCGTTCCCATGGTCACGCAGAGAGCGGCAACGATGAGTGCCGTGACTGCGGCACGGCGTGCGCTGATGTCGTGAAGTGGGCCAGAAACCACTTGAGCCACCACCGCGATGGCAGCCACATAGACGCTCGTAGCCAAGGCAACACCTATTAATAGGTGCAGTGGGGTGCGTATGCGTGCCGTTCTGCCCAACCATGAACCAACACCAAAGAGCAGGGCGGCATTGGCCAGGGCAAAACCCCAGGGCAGCAGCGAATACGTGATCTCCCCCATTCCCAGAGGGATGAAGCTCGAGGCAACAACCCAGAACACTCCGGCGATGGTGAGCCACTCAGACCAGCCGGTGGTCTCATACATCGAGGTTGACGCGGCACCAACGATGACAACTGCAGCAGCCAAGGCTCCGACGAGCACCGCAAGGATTCCGGCGATCGGCCCAAGCAACCACGGTGAATGCAGCACCGCCAACACTCCGGAGCCGAGTTTCGGTAATGCGCTCTGTGCCGCAGCCCCCACCTTCGCTGGGGCAAGGTGAAGTCTGGGCATCCTTATCGAGCGCACCCGCTGTGCCGCACCGGCTTTGACCATCTTTATGTGCCCCCGAAGCGTGGGCTGTGATGGCTGAGGGGAAGGCACGTGCCTAGCGTGCCGCGTGAGTACCCCCGAGTTGGGGAGCCACGCCTACAGCGCCGAATCAACCATGGATGATCAACCACACGGAGGCGAGTCCGCTCAAGCCCAGGGCGGTGCCCACGAATATTCGCTGGTCCATCTTGCGGAAGATGTAGAGACCCACGAGTGCACCGATCACCGTCACGGGCGCCAGGTAGAGATCCCACTTCAAGGATTCGGCGGTGAAGAGGCCGAGGCCGGCAACAAAGGGGATCTTGATGAGATTGAGGAAAAAGAAGAACCACACGCTGGTCCCCATGAATGCGAGCATGGGGATGCGCAATCGAATGAGATAAAGACTCATTGCCGTACCCCCGGCATTGGCCGCCATGGTGGTCACGCCCGCGAGCACCCCGAAGAAGCCGGTCACCACCCGGTCCCAGGGCGTGCCGTGTTCGGCCGGTGCGCGATCAGGTGAGCGCATCCGGATAACTTCCAAGACGACAGAGAGCAGGATGAGTCCGCCAACCACCCGGCCAAGGGTGGTGATATCCACGAAAGCGAACAGCGCAGCGGTGATGGCAAAGCCCACCAAGACTCCCGGGACGATGCGCAGAATCAACCGCCACTCCACGTGTTGCCGGTACACCGCGAGTGCGATGAGATCACCGAGGAGGAGTAGCGGTACAGCAAATCCCGCAGCCACCGTAGGAGTTAAAGCGGCAGCCAGTAGCGGGCCGGCCAGAACGCCTGCGACCGGCATTGCGGTCTTGGACACTCCGTAGAGGAAAACGGAGAACACCACTACTCCGAGGAGTAGTGGTGTCCACGTTTCAGGCACGTAGGTGTTCTACTACCTAGCTAATGATCTGACGCATTAGGCGCGCGGTGGCTGATGGGGTCTTGCCCACCTGCACACCCACTGCCTCGAGTGCTTCCTGCTTCGCGGCTGCCGTGCCAGCAGATCCGGAAACGATGGCCCCGGCGTGGCCCATGGTCTTGCCTTCCGGAGCGGTGAAGCCGGCCACGTAACCCACAACGGGCTTGGTCACGTTATCTTTGATGAACGCAGCCGCGCGCTCCTCGGCATCGCCGCCGATTTCGCCGATCATCACGATCGCTTTGGTTTCTGGATCGGCCTCAAATGCGGCCAAGGCATCAATGTGGGTGGTGCCGATGATGGGATCGCCACCGATTCCCACGCAGGTGGAGAAACCGATATCGCGCAATTCGTACATCATTTGATAAGTCAAAGTGCCGGACTTGGACACTAGGCCGATCGGACCAGACGCGGTGATGTCCGCGGGAATGATGCCGGCATTGGATTGGCCTGGGCTGATGATACCTGGACAGTTAGGTCCGATGATGCGGGTTTTGCCGCTGTTCTGCGCGTATTGGAAAAACTGTGCGGTGTCGTGAACCGGGATTCCCTCGGTGATCACCACACATAACGGGATCTGAGCATCAACGGCTTCCTCGACAGCGCCCTTGGCAAATTTCGGTGGCACGAAGACAACGGAGACATTGGCGCCGGTGGCGGCCATTGCGGAGGCAACATCGTTGAACACCGGGATGCCATCGACCTCCTGGCCTGCTTTGCCTGGAGTAACACCCGCCACCACCGATGCACCACTGGCCACCATGCGCCGAGTGTGCTTTGTTCCCTCAGACCCGGTCATACCCTGCACGAGGATCTTGCTGTTCTTGTCGAGCCAAATAGCCATCGAAATCCCTTTACTTTCCGGCCTTGCGAGCGTGGGCAAGTTCTGCGGCACGTGCGGCGGCATCGTCCATGGTGTCAACGAGTTCAATGAGTGGATGCTTGGCATCAGTCAGGATCTTTCGCCCGAGCTCAGCATTATTGCCATCGATGCGGCAGACAATCGGCTTTGTGGGGGCCTGACCGCGCGCGGTGAGCATTTCCATTGCCTGCAAGATGCCATCAGCCACTGCATCACATGCGGTGATCCCGCCAAAGACGTTGACAAAGACCGATTCCACGTCAGGATCGTTGAGCACGATGTCTAATCCATTAGCCATGACCTCAGCAGATGCGCCACCGCCAATATCGAGGAAGTTAGCTGGCTTGACGCCACCGTTTTCCTCACCTGCGTAAGCAACCACGTCCAGTGTGCTCATCACCAGGCCCGCACCGTTGCCGATGATGCCTACGTCACCATCGAGTTTGACGTAGTTGAGGTCGTATTCCTTTGCCCGCAGTTCGATGGGATCCGTGGCATCGCGATCCACCAGTTCGGAATGACCCGGATGGCGGTAGCCCGCATTGTCATCGAGGGTCACCTTGCCGTCCAGGGCGAGAATCTTTCCTTCGGGGGTGAGCACGAGCGGATTGACCTCCACCAGGGTGGCGTCTTCTTCGACCATCACATCCCACAGCGGGACGAGGACATCGGCCACCTGGGCCGCAACGGATTCTGGGAATTTCGCCGCGAGCACGATCTCGCGCGCTTTCTCCGGTGAAACACCCTCAAGTGCATCAATGCGAATCTTGGCAAGTGCTTCCGGCTTGGTTGCCGCTACCTCTTCGATGTCCATTCCACCTTCAACGCTGGCCATCGCCAAGAAAGCGCGATTGGTGCGATCAAGCAGGAAGGAGACGTAATACTCCTCGGCGATATCCGATGCGGGCGTGATCAGGATCTTCCCCACAACGTGACCCTTGATATCGAGACCAAGGATGCCCGCCGCCTTAGCTTGGGCGTCTTCGGGACTATCGGCAAGTTTCACACCGCCCGCCTTGCCGCGGCCACCCGTCTTCACTTGAGCCTTAACCACCACGGTGCCACCGAGGGCACGCGCTGCTTCTGCTGCACCCTCCGCCGTGGTGGTCACCTCACCTGGCGTAACGGGAACACCATGGTCACCGAATAGTTGCTTTGCCTGATATTCGTACAGGTCCACGTGCTCTCCAGAATTGAGTTGGTTGCGAAGCGCAGGTTACGACTTGTTCGTTACTTACGCGGCGTTGCTGATGTGAGATTGCACCCACTCCACTACCTCATGGGTGGGAGTGCCCGGAGTGAAAATGTGAGCTACGCCAAGTTCCTTGAGGGCCGGGATGTCGTCATCGGGGATGATGCCGCCGCCAAACACGATGATGTCTGTGGCATTGCGCTGCTTGAGAATGTCCATGACCTCAGCGAAAAGGGTCATGTGCGCACCAGACAGGATGGACATGCCGATGAATTGCGCATCCTCTTGGAGCGCAGCATCAACGATCTGAGCCGGTGTTTGGTGGAGACCCGTGTAAATCACCTCGTACCCGGCATCCCGCAGGGTTCGGGCGATGACCTTGGCACCACGATCATGACCATCGAGACCGGGCTTTGCAACGATGATTCGTACCGGACTGGCCACATGAACCTCCTACGAGCCCTACCGTTGACCCCACGATAGCGAGTACGAACTTCTGACGGATCCCTAGCGATCGTCGAAAAGACACTATAGTCCTACTGGGAGGCGAGATGAAAGCCGCGGTCTTGAAGCAGTGGGTCACCACCCCACGCTCCAGCGTGCTGCGCGACCAAGTGGCCGCCCACACCACCCCCCACGAAGTAACCGTTCGTGATTCGCGCCTGGATGGGGCCGTGGGCGTACTGGCACTTCCGGAATCCACCCTCGTCTTCGTCCGCTACGGCGGTGAGGTGCACGTCGAGGCACCAGCCACGAATGATCGAATCGTGGCAACCGTTCCCCTGGGACCCATGGGAGTGGAGTACGGCAACGGTGAGCGGCGAGCGGCGAGCACGGAAACCGTGCTGCTGAGCCAAGATCACAGCACCGTGATGCATCCCGATCCGCTCCTTGGCGCCCTTGTAGTAGCAAGCGACCCCCGGCAACTGCGGCAGCACGCTCAGGAGGTTCTAGGCCCCGGAGTTGATTTCGAGCACGTCGATGCCGGCGCCATGCGCAATGCACGCCCGCTAGAAAAGGCGTGCCGGGAAATGTGGACGGTGGTTTCCACCCTGCCTGCCGAAACTCCTGCCGCGGTCATCACCTCCCTCGCCCACGCTTTGGAAGACACCCTGATGAGTGCACTTGTCCTCGCCTGGTCACCACTTAATAGTGGGGACCAATCACGGGCCCAGCATGTTCCTGATCATCGCGTGCATGCGCTGCTGGATTGGTTGCGCACCAACCACGGAATAGAAGTCACTACAAGCGCAATGGCCCAAGCAGTGGGGCTGAGCGTCCGTCAACTGCAAACCTGTCTGCAGCGTGAACTCTCCACCACACCTTCCGGGCTTCTCCGCGATGTGCGCCTGATGGATGCGCATCATCGGCTACGTGGTGCGAGTCCACTCACCACAACGGTGGCCAGCCAGGCATATGCAAGTGGTTTTGCGCACCTTGGCCGCTTCGCCGCCGCCTACCGCGCACGTTTCGGCGAGAGTCCCTCCGCAACCTTGCAGCGAGGCCGTGCATGAGCACTGTCGCACCACAACCCAAGGTGCTCGTTGCTTACTACTCAGCAACCGGGAATGTTGCAACACTCGCCCACTCATTAGCCGAGGGTGCACGAACGGTGGGTGCTGATGTTCGAGTGATGCGCGTTGCTGAAACGGCACCCGCGGAAGCAATCGCGGCGAATCCAAAGTGGCAATCGTGGGTAGATAACGTTACTGATCCACTGGTGTCCTTGGAGGATCTCGCGTGGTGCGATGGTTTGGCCATCGGATCCCCCACGCGATTTGGTGGGCCCGCATCCCAGATGAAGGCATTCCTCGATACCACGGGAGGCCTCTGGTTTGCCGATGCGCTCTCGAGCAAGGTGTGCACAGCTTTCACCTCCGCATCAACGCTCCACGGTGGTTTGGAATCAACGATCCTGGCAATCAACAACCACTTTTATCACTGGGGATCATTGATCATTCCCCTCGGCTACACCACCCAGCACGTGCGCAAGGTCAGCGGAAACCCCTATGGAGCCTCCTTCGTATCACGATCAGGCGCCGCAGCTGACGATGTGAGCCAACAGTCCGCACATGATCAAGGTGCACGCCTTGCCACGGTGACTCGGGAATTACTCATAGGAAGGCAATACGCGTGACGAACACCTCGGTGATCGAAATTCTCGCCATCGGCGGGAGCACTCGGCCCAACTCAACAAGTGAAAAAGCGCTACGAGTTGCAGCGAACGCCGCAACGGAGCAGGGCGCACACGTCACGATGATCGCCAGCCGAGATTTGATGTTCCCGATCTACGACACCGAAACCCCCGATCGCCATCCGAAGGCTCTTGCACTCATCGATGCCGTGCGCAATGCCGACGGCATCATCATTTGCAGTCCGGGCTACCACGGCGGTATCAGCGGGATGATGAAAAATGCCCTGGACTACATCGAGGATCTGAGCAAAGAAGATCCGGCATATCTCCACGGTCGCGCGGTGGGTTGCATCGCTGTTGCCTACGGTTGGCAGGCCACCGTTTCTACCCTTCATCAACTACGCCAGGTAGCCCACGCCCTACGCGGTTGGCCCACTCCACTCGGCGGAAGCATCAATGCGTCCGTCACTTCGTTTGATGAGAGCGGGAATGCAACAGATGCAGGCGCCCATGAGCAGTTGCGCACAATCGGTGCCCAGGTAGTGGAATTCGCGCGGATGCGCACCGCATTGCCACCCACAGCACCGACCTTCTGACTATTCTCGGCCCATGCCAGAGCTCGGTTTGCGCGGCGAGAATCACGATCTTGCAGCCTTCGATGGCGAGCCGATTCAAATTGCCGTCCGGGCCACGCGGCCACAATCACTTCTGATCACCCTTTACGGTGCCTATAGCCGCGCCCTGGGCGGATGGCTCTCTGTGGGAACGGTACTTGAGCTACTCGGTGAACTTGGTATTGAAGATGCAGCGGTGCGCAGCGCACTTTCTCGTTTTAAGCGCAGAGGAATTTTGATTGCAGAAAAACGCGATGGGATAGCCGGCTATGCGCTGAGTGATTCGTCCCGCCGGATCTTCGACGTGGGTGATGCACGCGTTCTGGAACGGCGGGAACCACCTAAGGATGAAGGTTGGGTGCTTGCAGCCTTCTCCATCCCCGAGAGCGCCAGAGATGTTCGCTACCGCCTGCGCTCGCGGCTGGCAAAGGTTGGCTTCGCGCAGGTCACCGGCGGTCTCTGGATCGCACCGCGCGCACTTGAAGTTGATGTGCGCAATGTGGTGGAAGCCCTCGGTGTTACTGAAAACGTGGATGTCTTCCGGGCCGAGCACATCGCTTTCCGACCTACCGCGGAGGCGGTTCAGGAGTGGTGGGATCTAGCTGAGATCGCCGGACATTACGCCGAGTTCACCGAGGCCTACGCACGTGTGCGCACGACCTATTCAGGTGTGCGTGGCGGCATTGACCCACAGCGAGCCTTCACCGATTACACCAGGATCCTCACTTCATGGCGGATGTTGCCTTACATCGACCCAGGATTACCACCGGCATATCTGCCCCGCGGCTGGGCTGGCCGCCAGGCCACCGAACTGTTCTTTTGGCTGCATGATCACCTTGCCGCACAGGCGCAGGAACATGTGGTTGCGGTGTGCAATCAACGCTGCCCCTAGCTTGCGTGATCATCACCACAGCGGGTATCGCGCCTAACTGACGCTCGCCATTTCCATAGCGCCTAGACTGCGCCCATGAGTACCAGCGCCGGCTACAGCAACATCATTCGCATGATCGCCACCCCCGAGGTTCACGCATCGGGAGCCATCATCACGGCCGTGACGAATACCGGCGCCGTGGTTACCGGACTTGATGTAGTGGACCCGGGCCATCAGCAGGTGGTGCTCGACCTGAGCTGCATCATGCGCGATTCGGATCACGTACGCGATGTTCGTGCCGCCCTTGATGCCCTCGATGGGGTGACGGTAGAGAAGATCAGTGATTCCACCTTCCTCATCCACCTCGGCGGCAAGATCGGGATCAGCCTCAAAGCGCCGCTTCGGAACAGGTCTGATTTGGCAAAGGCCTACACACCTGGTGTGGCCCGCGTGTGCCTCGCCATCCGCGATAACCCGGCCGATGCCCGCAATCTCACCATCAAGCGCAACAGCGTTGCAGTGGTCACCGATGGCTCGGCCGTGCTCGGCCTAGGCAACATCGGCCCGGAAGCCGCCATGCCGGTGATGGAGGGCAAGGCAGCACTGTTCAAGCGCTTTGCAGATGTGGATGCGTGGCCGATTTGCTTGGATACCCAAGACGTGGATGAAATCGTGCGCACCGTTGAGGTCATCGCACCTGGCTTTGGTGGGATCAATCTCGAAGACATCGCTGCCCCACGTTGCTTCGAAGTAGAACGGCGCCTGCGCGAGAAACTCAATATTCCGGTCTTCCATGATGATCAGCACGGGACCGCCGTTGTCGTACTTGCAGCACTGGTCAATGCACTGCGTCTGGTGAACAAGCAGATGACAGATTTGCGCGTGGTGATGATCGGAGCTGGTGCCGCCGGTGCGGCAGTTGCGCGCCTTCTCATGGGGGCCGGGGTTTCAGACATTGTGCTCTTCGATTCCAAGGGTGCGGTGCATTCCGGGCGCACAGACCTCGATCCTGATAAGGCCGAACTCGCGAAGATCACCAATCCGCGAGGTCATACGGGAA